>JAGVAB010000111.1 GCA_020060485.1 Anaerolineales bacterium | reverse complement strand
TGTGTTAAGGTCCAATACACCTTATATTACAAATTATCAATCAGTAAACCCTGGAATGCTAAAAATGGCCTTGACAAGGTCATAGCATTCGCAACGACAATGGAGACGTGCTGTGCGGCCATTATGAGGCGGCGAACATCATGATCTGTCTTTGCGAGAAGCGGCGCAGCCGCGATGGGACAATCCCCAAGCCAGTGGGTGAGATTGCTTCGTCCTGCGTCCGCAAAGACAAAATCTACAACATTTGAGTGTTCCCGGTGTGTCTGTGTTTGCGCAAGGCCAAGGCAGGCTGCTCCCCCTGGCCGTGCGAGATTAATTGCGCGAGCGCAGCGAGCCGATCACCACCATTGCCAGACCCAGGGCGCAGACCACAATGATGATGATGCCGATCGTGCGGTCACCGGAGGATGCCCCCGGCGCAAAATTGGGCAGCAGCGGTTTCTTGGTGGGTGTGGCCGTCTCGGTGGGCGTGGATGTAGGCCGGGGAACGGTGGCAGTGTACGTGGGGCGCGGCGTGCGCGTGGCGGTGGGCACGGTGGGGGCGATGGTGGGGGTTTCCGTGGCAGGCGGCGCTGTCCGGATCAGCAGCTTCTGCCCGGCCCAGATGAGGGGGTTGTCGATATTGATTCCATTTAACGCGGCCAGCTCTTGCACAGTGATGCCATAAGCTTCAGCAATGGTATACAGGGCTTGCCCCGGCAGGATCTCATGGTACAGGGCGCCTTCGGCGTTGGGTGTGGCTGTGGTGACAGAAAAGATCAACTCCGGCGTGCGGGTTGGGATGCCTGGCTGCACTGTGCCAGGCGCGGCCGGGGTGAAATTGGCTGGGCTGCCGGCAATGTAACCAACATCGATGGTATAGAAAATGAAATTGCTGCCAACCCCCACCCCGCCGCCGATATGGGTGTACTGCGGATTGGTCATCGTGTTCCAGTGGATGGCATCTGCCCACAGGCTGTACAGCACCGTGTCCAGGCCGGTGGAAGGGCTGACCTGGGCCACGTTTTCCGAGATGAAGACTGTCTTTCCGCCGCCAAAGCCGGCTGCATAAGCCCGGTCGCGGGGGGTGGATCCATTCGCTCCGGTGTGTGTCCAGGAACCGATGGAAGCCTGATAGTCCGCATGAGACTGGGCAGCAGCCATCAAGGAACCGTCAGTTTGCAGCGGTGGCAGGCCATTGCTGGCCCGCAGAGCATTGACTGCGGCGATCAGGTCATAGGAGCTGGCCTGGGGCATTGGGGCGGGCTTGGCTGTGGCTGAAAGCGAGAGCGAGGCCAGCAAAATACCCAGTACAAAAAACAAGGAGGTCAAACGGCGGTGCGTGTTCATGGTGGGCATATTTTACTCCAAAATCGCTTTGCGGTTTGAGGCTGTTTTCGTCATGGTCTTTTGGCCTGCGGCCGCCAGTAAAAGAAAAAGGCTTCCCAAACTGCGGGAGGCCTTGAGGTGGTATGCGGTGTTGTGGTTCTCAATGCACAGGGCGGTCAGGCAGACTTGTGAAATAGACCGTGGAATGGTCATAGCCAGTGATGACCCCGACCCGTTTCAGATGATCGAGCTGGCTGTCCTGGATCAGGTGGCGGCTGAAATCATTGTCCTGCGGTGTGTAGAATTCGCCAGTGTACACATCCTGGAATGTGTTGTCACCCCAATCGATGATCACATCCCCATTGTTCAGGATCAACACCCAATGTCTGCCGACTGGCATTCCCATTGGCATTGCGCCTCCTTATGCTAACCAGGGTGAAAAATGATTATCCAGCTGCCTTGAGCAGGCTTTCAAAACTGGTGTTCTTCAGGCGGTTGACAAGCTCGACCTGTGATTCCTGCCAGATGGGGCGGATGGGGCAATCATCGCCAAAGGCGCAGGCATCCGGGTGAAGGGTGCATTCGTTCAAAGTAATTGGCCCGTCAATGGCTTCAACAACTTCCAGAATGGAAATATCTGCCGAAGGACGGGAAAGTGAAACGCCGCCGCGTGCGCCGCGAGATGTGTTGATCAGCCCGGCGATCGAAAGCTGGGAAACGATCTTGGCTAAGAAGGAAGGCGGAATTTGTTCTTCTCTGGCAATGAAGCTGGTGGCAGCTCGCTGTCCCGGCTCCAGAGAAGCTAAAAACCGCATGGCGCGCAACGCATAATCGGCTTGTTTGGTAATTTGCATAGCAATGTTCCTCTTTAGGCAAATTTGGTAAGATTACTCTTTTATATCCAATAAGTTTAATATACTAATGGAATTCCCGCAAGTGACAGAGGTCATTCTGACAGAATGACCTTTTACTGTCAAATTGTGTTATTTTCCTGATAATTGTCGAATTTCAGGCAAAATATTGGGTGAGACACCCCGCTTTTTTATACGCGTCATGCGCTTTGTTTCAGCATGCCCTCTGGTATAATCGCCCTATGACAGATTTTCGCTTCCATCTTCCAATCGACATTCGCTACAGTGATCTGGACCCGCAATGGCATGTCAACCACGCCCGGCTGGTCTCTTATCTGGAGCAGGCTCGTTTCCGCTATGTGATGGATCTGGGCCTGTTTGACGGGCGCTCGTTTCTGGATTTTGAATTCATCATTGCCGATCTTCATATTTCGTATCTTGCCCCGGTACACGCCGGGCAGCCAGTGCAGGTGGCGATGCGCGTGACCCGTCTGGGCAACAAAAGCCTGGAGATCATCTACCGCATTGAAGACCAGACCGGCCAGCAGGTATTTGCCACGGCTGAGACCACAATGGTCATTTATGACTACCGGGCGCAGCAAACCCGGCCCATTTCATCCGCCTGGCGGGAGAAGATCGCCGCTTTTGAAGGCATTCCTCCTGGCCCAACTCCCAAAACCTGAACAGGTGACCCATGCCGCTTCCCCCCATTGATGAAGAATATCTGCTTGATGAACTGAAACGATTGGTGAACATTCCCAGCCCCACCGGGTTCACCGAAGACGTTGTGGCTTATGTGGCATCCGTGTTGACCGCTTTTCCTGAATTACGAGTCAGCGGCACCGTCAAAGGCGCATTATGCGTCACCTGGCCGGGCAGCCTGCCTGGCGCGGGGCGCGCCCTGGCCGCTCATCTGGACACTTTGGGGGCGATGGTCAAGGAGATCCTGCCGTCCGGCCGTCTGCGCCTGACCAACCTGGGCGGGCTGAACTGGAATTCTGTGGAATGTGAAGCCTGCACGGTCTTTACCGCCGATGGGCGTGCCTGGCGCGGCAGCCTGATGCCCGACAAGGCTTCATCCCATGTGTATGCCGCTGGCGCCACCGATGAAAAGCGCCAGCCAGACAGCATGGAGGTGCGCCTGGATGCGTGCGTGCTGGACAGCGAAGAGACGCGTGCCCTGGGCATTGAGGTGGGTGACTTTGTGGCTTTTGACCCGCGGCTGGAAGTGGTCAACGGTTTTGTGCGTTCGCGTTACCTGGATGACAAAGCCTGCGTGGCCTGCATGCTGGCGGCCATCAAGGCCGTACAGGATGCAGGGCTGACCCCCACCCGCACGGCGCATTTTTTCTTCAGCGTCTTTGAAGAAGTGGGGCACGGCGCATCTGCCGGGATACCCGGTGATATTGATGAACTGGTGGTGGTGGACATGGCAGCCATTGGCGAAGGCCAGGCATCAGACGAATACCACACCACCATCTGCGTCAAGGATAGCAGCGGCCCCTACCATCATGGCTTGAGCCGGAAATTGCGCCGCCTGGCGGAAGAACACCAAATTCCATTTAAAGTGGATATTTATCCCCATTATGGTTCAGATGGCGGGGCGCTGTGGCGCGCCGGCGCTGACGCAGCTGTGGCCCTCATCGGCCCGGGCGTGGATGGCTCGCATTCCTACGAGCGCACGCACATGGATGCCCTGATCGCCACCACACGCTGGATCGTGGCTTATTTATTGTCTTGAGCATGCCCGTTTCCTGGCGGGCTGCATTTCCAGATTACTTGTTGAACTGACGGGCAATTCTTGACCCATTCTATCCGGCATTGTTTCTTTGGGAGGTGTGCAATCAACACCATGCAACGGTTCCTGCATTTTCTGCGCCGATTATTGGCGGCGTTTTTTGACCCGCAGGTCGAAAAAGACTTTCCCTGGCTGCGCTGGCTGTGGTTGGGCAGCCTGTATGTGCTGGGCGTTTTCCTCTTCGGCAAGTTTCTCAACTGGGGCAACATTCCCTTTGACTGGCTGGACTGGGCCGAGGTGAATGCGCCGCGCCTGGCCTTCACCCGCAACGCCGTTCTGGATGGGGTGCTGCCCCTGCATATGGCCGACACTTCTGCCCTGCGCGGGGTGACAGACCGCTTCCTGACCGTGCCTGACCCCATTCTCTCACCGCAGATCCTGTTGTTCAGGTTCCTGGAAGTGGGCCCCTTTGTGCTGGTGCATACCCTGCTGCTCTATACCCTGGGCGCATGGGGTCTGCTCTGGTTCCGGCGGCGCTACGACCTCTCGTTGGTCAGTTTCACTGCTTTGTTCCTGATCTTCAATTTCAATGGACATATCCTTGCGCACCTCAGTGTGGGTCATGTTACCTTTGCCGGGTATTTCCTGTTCCCGTGGTTTGTGGTGCTTGTCTTTCAACTGGTGGTGGATGGGCAGCAAGGCTGGGCCTGGGTGGCAAAGATGGCCATGCTGTTGTTTGCCATTTGGTTACAGGGTGCTTTCCACCAATATGTTTGGGCGTTGATCTTCCTGGGGGTCATCGGATTGACTTCCTGGAAAGCATTCTGGCCGGCGCTCAAAGCCGGGGTGGCTGGCATTCTGTTGAGCATGGTGCGCATTTTGCCGCCGGCGATGATGCTCGGCCAGTATGATGATGAATTTTTGGGCGGCTACCCCAGCGTTTGGGAGAGTCTGCGTTCCATGGTGGTCATTGTTTTCCCGGCTGACGCGATCGAAGGCCCGCGCAATATGCTGAATGTGCTTGCCTGGTGGGAATTTGATCTCTACCTGGGCCTGCTTGGCGCAGGTTTCCTGCTGGTGTTTGGTCTGGGACGCTGGCTCAAAACCAGAGAACCAGCACAGGGTTACCCGCATCTTTTGCTGCCGGTGATGGTACTGTTCCTGTTTTCCATTGGGCGGGTCTACCGTCTGGTGCGGTTGCTGCCCATCCCCCTGCTGGATGGTGAAAGAGTCAGCATCCGTATGATCATCCTGCCCATGGTGGTTTTGCTGGTTCTGGCAGCCATTCAATTCCAGGATTGGTTGAAAAAACAGAAGCCTGACCCGATTCTGCACGTGAGCGGTTTGGGACTCTTGTTCCTGCTGGGACATGACCTGTGGCAGCACCTCAAGGTGTGGCAGGTGACCAACGCGGTTGAAGCCTTTCCGGTGGCACGCGTTGACCTGGCGCTCAAGGTGGTTGGCAACCATCCTGACCCCGCTTATACCAATATACTTGCGATCGGGGCGGCTGTCTCGGTATTGACCCTGACGGCCCTGATCGTTTTGTGGGTGGGTGAGCGCCGTAAGGCCGCCAAAAGCGAACGCCCGGCATGAGCCAAACTGCGGAGGAAAGCATGAGCCATACATTCCAAACCGAGAATCTTAAGCAGTTGTTTTCATATCCTTTCAAGGATGAACGCTGGCAGGGCAAACTCATTGTGGCATCGGCATTGATGTTTGCCGGTTTCATTGTTCCGGTATTGCCTATGCTGGCCCTCTACGGCTACGTGGCGCGCATCATGCGGCGTATCATCAGCGGGGATGGCAAACTTGGCCTGCCGGAATGGAAAGATTGGGGCGACCTGCTGGGCACTGGTCTAAAAGTGCTGGGGCCAATGATCATTTTTACCTTGCCTGCATTGCTCCTGATGTTCTTGTCTTATGCAACGTGGTTCTTTCCAGTGGTTTTCGCCGGGCTGGCAGCTGAAAGCGGTGACCTCGGACCGCAAGGCTTCCTGGTGCTGCTGAGCATTTTGAGCACCGGAATGGGTTTTGTTTTGTTTGGCGTGGCCATGCTGGTGGGGTTGTTCCTGGGTATTTTGCAGCCGGTCATTATGACCCATGTGGTCGCCACTGGTGAATTTGCAGCGGCTTTCCGTTTTTATGAGTGGTGGCGCGTTTTTCGCAGCAACAGAGAAGAGTTCTTGCTGGCTTATGCGTTGATTGTTGGCTTGTCGGTTGGTTTGGGTTTCCTGTACCAGGCTGCCATGTTGACCGTGGTCCTGTGTTGCATCCTGCCCTTCTTGTTGCCAATAGCCTCGGTTTATTTGCTGCTCGTCATGGCGCCCCTGTTTGCCCAGGCTTACCGCACTGCCTTGGAAGTATAGGCGTAAAAAGGGTTTTATCAAAATGATTTGTCAGCCGCTTCCATGTGGAGCGGCTATTTTTTCGAGCCTCCGGGATTTGCCGAAAAAGCGCATCTTTGACCAAACGCCTTTTATACAACAATCCCGAACACCCGTTTTTAATTTTCGGCAAATTGTCTGGTATGATTCTGCAATTGGCAATTTACTTTTGTTAAGAGGTACTTATGAAGAATAAAGGCGTCATTTATGCTTTGGGAGCATATTTTTCTTGGGGTATCCTGCCCATTTACTGGAAACTGCTGCATGTGGTACCCTCGTTTCAAATCTTTGGCTATCGGGTGATCTCTTCTTTTCTGTTCCTCTTGCTGGTGCTGAGTTTGCGCCAGGATTGGGGGGAATTTAAGAGAGCGGTTTTCAATCGCAAGGCTTTGCTGCTTTTCATTCTGACCGGAATGCTGCTGGGCGTCAACTGGCTGGTGTACATCTGGGCGGTAAATGACAATCAAATCATTGAAACCAGCCTGGGTTATTTCATCAACCCGCTGGTCAGCGTGGCTTTGGGCGTGGTTTTTCTGCGCGAGAAACTGCGCCCGTTGCAGTGGGTGCCGGTGGGCATGGCTGCGGCCGGTGTTCTCTATCTTACTTTACAATACGGCGCATTGCCCTGGATCGCCTTGACGCTGGCTTTCACTTTTGGGGTTTACGGTTTGCTGAAAAAGACTGCTCCTACCGGCGGAGTGAACAGCATGACCATTGAGATGGCTGTTCTGGTATTGCCCGCGCTGGGTTATCTGATCCTGATGGGCAGCCGCGGCCAGGGCGTGCTCGCCACAGCCAATCCGGGGACGATGATCCTTTTGGCGCTTACCGGCGTGGTGACCGTCACGCCCATTTTGATGTTCACCTCGGCTGCCCGTTCCATACCCCTTTCGATGGTGGGAATTTTGCAGTACCTTGCCCCCACGCTGCAATTTCTGATCGGGGTGCTGATCTATCGTGAACCGTTTACCGGCACAGATCTGATCGGCTATGCCATCATCTGGGCGGCGTTGATCCTGTACGGATTGGAGGGTGGCCTGCAACGGCGCAAGGCAACTGTTACCGCAGGGGCTTGACAGGCTTACCTTATTTCTGCTTTTTTCAATCGGGGTGGCAGCTTGCTTGCCGCCCCGATTGCTTGCCTGGACCTAGGCGGCTATGGCATTCTCAAGAAAGCTTGACAAAAGAGATTTTCGAAAGCAGTGGAATACATTCAGTACAAAAAGCTCCCCTGCCCGCAAAAGAAAGAAGATCACCCGTCAAGCACCTCGCGGGGAGGGGAGCTTGACGGGTGGGGTGCAGCAAACCTGGCGATATACGCAAACTGGGGTCATTGGCCTGTAATTTGGCGTCATCATTAAGATAAGGGAACTGCAAATTAACTTTGAGAAGGCCATGGGCCTAAGCAAGGATGTTATTGAAATCTGCCTGAATTCCTCTATAATAGAAATTATCCAAAGCAGTCACATGCTTCAGGGGCAGTCAAGTTTTTCCGCAATCCGTAAAATTTTCATTACAATTGAATAGCGCTCATTAATGAGGGCATCATGAAGTTCAAATTTCTGCATTTCATTCCAGTTCTGTGCAACGCAAGCCTGGTGGTTGCTTTTTTAGCGCCGATGGATATGGTGTGCTCCGGGTGTCAGTTGGATATTGGTGTTGATATCAGTTCTTAATTGTGTCTGTTCGTACATGCGCTGAGGAGAAGATGTGATGAAACGAGCCCATAAAGTCTGGCGTTTGGTGATCCTGGGGGCTGCGGCTTTGATTTTGCTGCAATGCAATATTGGCAGAGAATCCCCGCCGCGGGTCGAACCTTCTGCGCCTATCCAGGCAGCGCCGGAACAGCCGCTGCCTGACGCGGCCCCTGAGAGTCCGCAATTCTCCTTCAGTTTGCCAGAGGGCAACGCACTGGCCATGCTGCGCAGCGATGGCATGCTTTTTCTGTACACACCGGAAAATTCCTTCCGGCCGGTCAATCAGCGCGTTGCAGTTGGCGAGTCCTTTGCCTGGGCAGCAGATCAGGTGCAGACCAGCCCGCATTATTTACTCACCTGGCAGACCTGGCCGGCAGAGGAAGGCGTTACTTTGATCACCTCGAACGGGCAGATGCGTTTCATTCCTGCTCCGGCGGAGCAGCGCTTTGTGCAGCAGGTGTTTGCATCCCCCCGGAGGGATCGTCTGTTTTGGCTGTACGATGCGTCACCGATGCCGGTCAATCTGATCTCGCCCTGCAATGAAAACCCTGCCTGCCCCGGTTATGTTTTTGAACTGTTTTCCAGCGACCTGCGCGGCCAGGATGTGCAGCGCGTGGCACGCATTGAAACAGGCGTGCGGGATTTTGGCTTGCGCATGCGCTTTGGCGGCTGGGACAGCAGCCAGAACGCCTTGCGGCTGATTGCTTACATGCCCATCCCCAGCGTGCATTACCTGGCCGAGCGCGGCATTGTGTATGAGATCCAGCCTGCCAGCGGCAAGGTGATCGCCTATGGCGATATCTCGCAAGGCATGCTGCTCAGCCCGGATGGGCTATGGCAGGCCAATGCCTTTTGGGGTGAGCAAACAGTATTCGAGGTCAGCAAGCTTCAGGGTGGGCGGCCCCAGCCGCAGGAGCTGCTCTATGGTGAAGAAACCATCATTGAGCAGTTGACTTTTTCACCCTCCGGCCAGCGGCTGGCCTGGGTTGCCATGCAGTGGGATGATGCCCAAAGAAAGCCGCAGGCGCTGACCTTGCAGGTAATGGAGATGGTTTCCGGCCGGGTGCAGAACCTTGAGCTGCCAGTCAGCGGAAAGAGCGGTGACCTCGATCTGCCCTATCTTTCCACCTGGCTGAATGAGAATGAAGTGGTGGTTAACACCAACACAGGCAGCCGAATTTTCAACACCGCCACGATGAGTTGGAACACAGAATGGGATAGCATCCTGCACAGCGGTGATGATTACCTTGCCCTGGGGATTCTGGAGCAGCCGGTCACCCTGCCATCCGTTCGGGCGCAGGCGGCCCTGGCCAGCAATGAGGGTTTATTCCTGCTGGATGCAGACACCAATGAGATCAAAAAAGTGAGCAGCGAAGCGCCCGCCGGTATGGCAGCACATGGCAACTGGCTGGCTTATTCCAGCGCAGCTTATGGAACCGGGAAAAGCACTTTGCATCTGTTAAACGTAGCGAATGGTCAGGTGATTGATATTACATCCCTGTACCCCGCCGGGTTTGACCCCAATATGGAAGGCGAGCTCTGCACCCCTGAATTCGAAGCCACGCGGGCGCCCTTCATTGGCCAGGGTTTGGCCTGGTCGCCGGATGGCAGCCAATTGGCTTTCATCAGCGCTCATGAAAGTACCAGCGCCGAGATCTACCTGTATACCCTGGCCAATGGCAGAATTCGCAAAGTGACCGAAACCGCCGGGCAGCTATATGACCTGCATTGGTCGCCAGATGGCCGTTACCTGACTGCGTTTGCCGCCAATTGCTTTGGCACTGGCGCCGGTTTTGCCATGACTGGCGCCTGGGCAGTGGAGCTGAATACCGGCAACCAGTTTGAACCCTTTGTCTTTGACCCTGCGCAGGTGGAAGGGTTGGCGTTCCACGGCTGGCTGGATGATCACACCTTTCTGATAAGTGACTGGAGCAGCTTTTGCGGGGAAAAGAATTTGCGCAAGGTGGACATTGCCCAGCGCACCGAAACAAGCCTGATCCCGGGCTGCGCTGGCAGCCTGACCCTTTCTGGCGACAGCCGCACCGCAGCCTACACCGTGGTCGATTACGCCGTCAAGGACCCTGCCCAGGCCGGTTTCTTCCTGATGTCGCTGGAGGATGGTTCTGTGATCCTGCATGAGCCGAAGCTGGAAGCAGCGCACATCCTGTATGAACCAAGCCTCAATCAGTTCCTGGTGCGCAGTTGGCAGAACGAGATTCTATCCTTCACCATGTTTGGCTCGCAAGGAGACTATCAGGGCCGCGGCGAACTGCCTGTCTTTACCCCCAATGGCACTGCCTGGGCGGCCGCCGATATCAACGGCGTGACGTTGCAAACCTTGCTGGATGCTGCGCCGCGCAGCCTGACCAGCCAGCAAAGCAGCCTGGCTTTCTGGGGACCAGATGGCAGCCTGTTCTTCTTTGCCGGGGAGGATGCCTATGCGGAAAGCCTTAATCTCTATCGCGCCAGCCCGCCGGAATTTACGCCCCAGTTGATCGCCGAAGGGGTCAGCCGGCCGTATAGCGGCAGCGATTTGTTCTGGTTCTGGCGTTAACATTTCTTGCGGTGCCAATCCCTTCGCACCGCATTTTAAGCCGCCCGCACTGGCTGCTTGCGCCTGCTGTGGGCGGCTTTGTTTAATCGCACACCGAGCCTGTCGGGGTGTAGATTCGGCCGATCTTTTGCAAACTCCTTTTTCACGGCAAATCCCATAGACCCTTACAACTACATCCCAAATTCTTCTCTTCCATTGGTACAATAGAACTGTATTCCAACATAAATCATTCCATTCTCAGGGACATGCTCATGAAATGTAATATTGCTCTGGCACAGATCAATACCAGATTGGGACGGGTGGAAGACAACCTCGAAAAGCATCTGGCTTTCATCAAGGCGGCTCAGGCGCAGAACGCCGACCTGATTGTCTTCCCCGAACTCTCACTCACCGGCTATGTGCTGCAAGACCTGGTGCCCACCGTCTCACATCGCCCCACGCTGGACGACCCCGTTTTTCGCCCTTTGCTGGAGGCCAGCCAGAAGATGGACATTATGGTTGGCTTTGTGGACGAGGATATCCGTAACCGTTTCTATATTGCCTCGGCCTATCTCTCGCACGGCAAGGTGCTGCATGTGCATCACAAGGTTTACCTGCCTACTTACGGCCTGTTCGATGAGAGCCGCTTTTTCGCCTGGGGCGATGGCGTTCAGGCCTTCGATACGCCATACGGCCGGGTGGGCATGCTGATCTGCGAGGACTTCTGGCACGCTTCGCCGCCTTACCTGCTCTGGCTGGATGGCGCCGATCTGCTTCTGCTTCAATCTGCTTCCCCCGGGCGCGGCCTGGGACAGGAAGCGGAACTGGAAACCGCACACTGGGTGGATCATATCAATCGGGCCTATGCCAGCCTGTTCACGGCCTTTGTGGTGCATACCAACCGGGTGGGCTTTGAAGACGGGCTTAATTTTTGGGGCGGGGCTTCTGTCTATGACCCCAACGGCCAGCGGCTCGTGCTGGGGCCCAAACACGAAGAGGCGCTGGTGCTGGCCGAGATTGATCTGAATCAGCTGCACCGCACGCGGGCACGCCTGCCCATGCTGCGCGATGAGCGCACCGCCCTGACCCAGCGCGAACTGAATCGCATCCTCAATGACCGGCAAGCCGGCTGCGGAAGGTAGACCATGACCAAAGAAATTCCCGTTTATCGGGCAGAGCATAACGATGTGCACAGCCTGTCCATTCACACCGAACTGGCCCGCAAGATCCTCACCGGCTTTATTCACAGCGAGATCACCCGCACTGGCTTTGGCAAGGCCGTGCTGGGCCTTTCGGGCGGCATCGATTCAGCCCTTTCCTGCTACCTGGCAGCCGAAGCGCTCGGACCGCAGAATGTGCTGGCCGTGCGCATGCCCTACAAGGCATCCTCCCCTGAATCACTGGAGCACGCCCAACTGGTGATTGATGCCCTGGGCGTGCAGTCCTTGACGGTCGAGATCACCGACATGGTTGAGCCATTGTTCGCCAAATTCCCGGAGATGGACAACTTGCGCCGCGGCAACATCATGGCCCGCCAGCGGATGATCATTCTGTATGACCAGTCGGCCGTCTTTCCGGGCCTGGTGGTGGGCACTGGCAACAAGACCGAGATCCTGCTGGGGTATTCAACGCTCTACGGCGATTCGGCCTGTGCTTTGAATCCGATTGGCGATCTGTACAAATGCCAGGTGCGCCAGCTTTCGCGGGCGCTGGGTGTGCCGGATGTGATCGTGGACAAGGCCCCCTCGGCTGATTTGTGGGCCGGGCAGACAGATGAGGCCGATTTGGGTTACACCTACGACGAAGCTGACCGCCTGCTGTATCTGCTGATCGATGAACGGTATACGCCCCAGGAATGCATTGAAGCTGGTTTTGCCCCCGGGTTTGTGCATAGCGTGGTGGAACGTGTACGGCGAAATCATTTCAAGCGCATCCTGCCGCCGATTGCCAAGATCAGCAACCGCACCATCGGCTATGACTTCCTCTATCTGCGGGATTGGGGCACTTGAGATCGTCCTGCCCATAAAGGGCTGCGTGCCCGTGCCGGGGCAGCTGGGGAAGCACAGTACCTTTCTTTTATGTGGTGTTGAGCGGCTTTGCCGCCCAACACCACATATCTTTTCCCTCCCCCCGGAAGGTTCTTTTTTGCTTGCAAATCAACTGAAAACTGTGTACAATAAACTGGAAAAACAAAAAGAGTTTCCAGGGTGTAATCATGACGAATGATAGCGAACTGTACAGGCAAGTCTTTCAACTCTATGGGGAACAGGGTTTGAAATTCACCATGGATGAGCTTTCCAAACGGCTGTGCATCAGCAAAAAAACGCTCTACGAAATGGTCGCGTCAAAAGAAGATTTGATCCGCAAGGTGATTGAACATTATTTTGATCTGGTGCAGCAAGCACAGGACGCGATCCACGCAGACCAGACGCTTTCCAGTGTGGCGCGGCTCCGGCAGTTATTGTGCGCCACACCCGCGCTTGAAATTCGCAAATACCATCTGCGCGAATTGCAGGCAAGATATCCGCAGGCTTTCCAGGTGCTGGATGAAAAGCTGCGCCTGGGATGGGAGCGCACGTTTTCAGTGATGGAACAGGCCAAATCCGAAGGGCGGATTGATCCTGAACTGGACAACCAACTGTTCAGCAAGATCTACGCCGGAGCCGTTGAGGAACTTGTCATGGAAAACGATATCGACTCCGACCTGACCTTCAAACAAAAACAACGACAGCTTGTGGACATGCTGCTGTTTGGCATCTGCACAAAACCGGAAAGGACTGAATAATGGGCAAAACCAAACCCGCCTCCACCACAAAGCAAGGCAGAATACGAAACCTGGGGTGGAAGATCTTCCTCGGCATCCTTCTGCTGGCAGTCATTGCCGGCATCATTTTATTCGTGCCTTTCGGGAGGTATGACTTTTCACCCGCAGCGGCCACAGCCATGACCGCAGACGGAAACTTTGCTTACAACATCCCGCTTGACCCGGCCAGCCCGTGGGCAAAGTTCCGCGCCAATGAGCTGCAAAACGGCAGAACGCCTGTCATTCCGATGGTTGACGAAAGCCTTGCTCCCTGGTCGTACCGCACGGGCAAGGGCATTTTCTCTTCCCCGGTAATCGATGCAAACGGCAACTGCTATATCGGGTCGGCGGACACGTACTTCTACAACTTCAATCCGGACGGAACGGTGAAGTGGAAGCTGAAAACGGGCGACATCATCGACTCGTCCGCCTTGCTGGATGACCAGGGACGCGTCTATTTTGGCTCGGGCGATGCGCATGTGTATGCCCTCGACCGGGAAACGGGCGAGATCCTCTGGAAAGAAGCCGCCCACAGCGTGGAAGAGGTTGAGGAATTGTACGATATGGTGCTGTATAACCTCAACTGGTTTGAAGGCAATATTGCCATGCTGCCGGATGGGTCGCTGATTGCGCCAAATGACAATTATCTGGTCTATACCCTGGCGCGCGGGACGGGTGAAAAGGGTACGGTTTTCGTTGCCAACGAAATGGTGTGGTCTCTGCCATCGGTCAATGTGGATACCGGAAAAGTGTTTTTCGGCACCGCGAATCAGGTTTTGAACAATGTTTACGCCTACGATTTTGAAGGCAACCGCCAGTGGCTGACTGGCAGCTTTGGCACTGTTGCTGCTTCGACCCTGCTCACCAATACCTCGGCCAAGGGTGCGGTGGTGGTAGGCGGCTTTGACGGCTTTGTGCGCGCCTTTGCTCAGGATAGCGGCAAACAGCTTTGGAAATTTGGCACCAAAGATCACATCTATGCCAGCCCCGCCCAGCTTTCGGACGGCACCATCATCCAGGCCAGCACCGATGGCACCCTGTATGCGCTCAACCCCGAAACGGGCAAGTCGATCTGGGAATTTGACACACTCGAGCCGATCCGTTCATCGCCTGCCGTAGACGGCCATGACAATATCTATTTCGGCAATGGCGAGGGCAAGCTGTATTGCGTCAATCCGGACGGTACATTGCGCTGGAGTTATCAGGCCATCACCGCAGACCGCAATGACCTCAACGGCTCACCCGCCCTGGGGTTCAACGGGGTGTACATCGCCGGCGAAAGCGGCGAGGTGTTCTTTGTGCCCTACGATTATCCGCTGACCGCAGCCGGCCAAAAAGACGAGCGCTGCCACACCGGCGGCGAAGCCATGCCCCCCGATGGCGCCAGCCTGATCTTTACCACCTCCTTCGGTGCGCTCAAGCTTGCCCCGCCGGAAGCAATTGACGCCAACGAACCGTTGACCTTCAGCCTGGTGGTACGCCAGAATGGCGACAACCTGCTGTCGGCTTTCGACCGCGACAGCGTGCAGGTTGAGGTTGCGGGCAATCAGAATTATCGCGTTGAAGTTGGGGCAACCGACAGGTTTGTCAATGTCGTTCCTGTGGAAGCCTGGCTGCCCAACGCCGATGGCAAGCTCACCCTTACCGTCACTGCCGATTACAAAACCAGGCTTTCCCGCTTTGGCCTCAAATTCTTTGGCGGGCGAAGAACGGGGCGTTTCAGCCAGACCTTCACCTTTGCACTCAACGACAAGCCGGGTGTGGAGAACCCCTTCCTGGCGGCTGCTCAGGATGGCCAGCAAAGCGTCCTCGAGATCCACCGCCTGTCGGTACCCACACCTTCCATCCTGCCATCCTATAACCAGATCGGTTTTGATTCCTTGCACTATATCGCCGGCGCGGTGGACAGGAATGCCGCCGGGCAGGAAGTGCTGTGGGTGATCGAGGGCCGGCTGGATGAGAATAACCAACCTGCCATTGATCCTGAAGCCATCACGCGTTACCCGCTGGTCCTCGATTACGATGATGGGCTGGTGACCCTGCGCAATTATGATGGCTACAAGACCAAATTCATCGGTTCCTGGGACATGCCCTTTGCCTCTTACCGCCTCAGCACCGCACTGGATGAAAACGGAGAACTCAGAGACAGCTCCAGTGTGATTGCGGTAGCCAACTGTGATGAAATTGAATTTTATGGCATCGGGTTGAAGCTGATGGGAATGAGCGAATTCAAAACGGGGCAAATGTTCGTGCGCGGCGGGGCAGCCATCCGCTCCTGGGAGAATGCAGCCGCGCCCAAAGATGCGGGCGCCGTTGCGGTTGAGAGAAGCGCGGCGGGAGTTTCTGCGAAAATCACTGGTGGTTCGCTCAAGGCAGATGAGCATGTCTTTTCCATCATGCTCGCAGCTGCTGACGGCAGCCCGCTGCCGCTGTATTACACCAAGAACACCACGGTGACATCTGACGGCTCAGGGATCACCATCAGCCTCACATTTGACAAGGATGAGATCATTCCGGAGGATGCGAAAATCTACGTGCTGGTGGATACCTGGCCAGTCTATGTCAAATAACCTTTGATATACCGCTCAGCCCAATCAGCCTTTGTCTGGTTGGGCTGTTTTCTTAAAACCGCACCGCGAGCCGGCACCCGCACGGTGAGGAAGTTCTACAACATGGGCAGCACGACTGTCGCTGTGCGCACGGTTTCCGGGACGGAGGATGTGCTCAACTGGGTGTTGGGGAACCATTACGGAGCGCAGCGGAGCACCCCCGAAGCGCAGCGCAGGGGGCCAGGCTCGACATCTGTCACCGCGAATGCCGATGGAAGCTGGAAAAGCGAGATCGAATATTGCGAAGCATCCCCGAAGCAAAGCGCAGGGGACACCGTCTTTGGTGAAATCCGGGCGAGTGATGGGATTACTCCCACAGAGTATCGATATACCAATCAACTCAACCAAAGCTCCTTAGGATTGTACTTCTATGTGGCTCGCTGGTATGATCCTGCTTTGTCGCATTTTGTTCAAGCGGATACTCGTAGTTCCCAAGATGAAATGCTTGAAGCTTATAATAGAGCACTAGAAATTTCTGAGAAGGTGTTATCCTTAGATCAATCTGAAGATATTACCAATGGCGCAATAAGATGGTCGGACAGAAAGACAAATCGATGAATAAAAAAATCTTGTCCATGTGTTGTGTGTTCATCATTCTAATTGCTGGATGTGAAATTCACACTACACCTTCATCAACTGCCATATCCGAAACACAAGTGCCGGCTTCTTCAGCAACATTCACACCAACGCCAAACATATCTTTGAATCCTGAAAATTTCATGACTCCTACAATTGCGTCGTCTCCAACTTTATTCTCACCTGAGGCGAAGGTAGTGACCCACTGTCTAAACATTGAGCGCAAGATGCCTGTTGATGCAGTTTCCAGTGGAATGGTTATTTTAACTAAATGGGGAATGTTTTACACTGAAGATTCCGTAGAAGCGTATTCAGTCAACATGCTTACAGGTCAAAGATCACAAATTACTGTTGAGGAAGAAATCCGGGCCAATTTTTTTGTTTCTCCTGGTCGGAATTTTTATGCATATCGCTACTGGTTATTAGAGGATTTGGAGACCGGAAAAATAAATCGCAAATTGGCTATTTCCGATGCGAGTGGAAAAGTTTTAAGGAGTATTCCCTGGGAGAAAAATTGGTTCGGACTTATTGGATGGTTAGATAACCAACGGCTCTTAATCGAACTCACCTCTGCAAATGAAGATTTGATGACCCTCATAAAGCCAAGCAGACAACTGGTGCTTGACGCTTTTTCTGGAGAGCGGCGGTATTTAGGCCTTGAGTTGCTACCTCCTGAGTGGAATGGTGAACTTGTTTTTCATGACTGGCCTGTAGTAACCGGTTGGACTGATTGGCTAGGTGCAGTATATGACCCTTCTTTATCAATGGTAGTATATCCAAGTATCATTGAAGAAAACACGGGGAGATATACGTATAATCTTTGGCATGTGACAGAAAAGCGGCATGTGGGTAATCTCGAGCCCATAATCAGTGGTTATGCAGGCACAAACTATTATCCAAGACCTGATTGGTCCCCGGTTGGTTCGAATTTTGCCATTGTGGGCGGGGTGGTAAACACTGATAGTGGTGATGTGACAGGAAGAGAGTTGTTCCTTGTTTCTCGGAATGGACTGATAGAACAGATAACGCATCTGGGCGATTCCACTTACATTTGGGCTTCAAGCCATAGTTGGTCACCTGATGGACGCTATATTGCTTTATACCTTATTCCAGTTGATGGATCAAATGATGGGGCTCGTCTAGCAGTACTTGATACAGAGACGAAGATTCTGACAGATTTTTGTGTTGTAGTGCATGCTCAAGATGATGGGTTGGATCGATGGCCTTCTGCTCCCATTTGGTCTCCTGATGGCAAGCAACTTCTTTTAGTTGACCAATACTCAGTATATTATAGTCAGGTAATCTGGGTGGATATTGAAAACGGCATTGCTGCGCAACTTGCGGATGACAGTACTGCGGCGGGATGGATGTTGCTGCCAAGCGAATAAGGTTCCAAAAAAAGATAGTAGACCCGTAGTTCCACATTTGTTTTTTGGTATGATGGTTATGGTAATTGGGGTTTGTACACAGCTTATCCTGTTCCATAAAAAAAGGAAAAAATAGAGATGAATATTGATGATGCCGAAAAAATATTAAAAGATATAGGCTACGCATATTATTTTGATGAGTGGTATGAGCTTTCAGTAGATGGCGCAACAGATCAACTTGTTGAATTTATCACTCAAGCTAGTAAATTAGAAGGATTGCGTACTACAGAAAGCGAGCATGAAGCAATAATTACGATTCTTGAAAAATTTGATGATGATAAATTGAATTATCTAGTAGGGGCTTATGCTAGTTGAAAATGATTGACAAAAAATCCTCTGATTGGTAAGAATGGGTCACCACAACACAATCTTGCCAAACGGAGGACACTCT
>JAGVAB010000066.1 GCA_020060485.1 Anaerolineales bacterium | reverse complement strand
TTAACCTGCAACCGGTGCATTCGCAGATCATCCGTCTACTGGGGCCACCAGTTCAAAAATGTTATCTGGAGAACCCTTAAGGGTGCGGAATGTGGGTTATAATAAAAGAGCAACGGGGATGACAGGCTTCGACGGGGGAGGCTGGTCCCGAATTGCGAGCCGAGAGGTGCCGACCTCGAAAAATCAGCACAAAACATTAAGTGCCAACAACCGCACTTCATATGCTGCTATGCCCCTCGCCGCCTAAGGTGAGTGACTACAGCTAAATCGCCTAGATAGGCGACGTCCGCCCACCCCGATTTCCGGCCGGTGGTGGAGTCGGGCGATACAAAGCTGGAATGCCGTACAGTCTGTCGTGTGCTGTATGAAAGAGGGCTTTCGGGCCTGAGCGACTGGTGAGCTGCGGGTTTGCTGGTAATGCCTGCATCTTACGAAACTAAAAACCTGCTACGCTCGTAGATATTCGAGGGTCGAATCTTTCGGACGCGGGTTCGATTCCCGCCATCTCCACCACAAGAAGGCCAGGGCTCAAACTCGAGCCCTGGTTTGCATGTCATCACATCACGGCTAGAGAGCGGTCTTGAATAAGAAAGCGTTTGATGGCCTGAGAAATACATTATTGGAGATTGAAATGGCAGTTTATGAACCAACCTTAAAATTGTTGTCGGATTTACCAAAGAACCGTACGATCAATCTGGCCGTGCGGCATTCAGAACGATATCCCATTCTGAAACCGGAGGATGTAAGCACTGCGCCCCTGACACCGGAGGGATTTCGTGTAGCCGAAGAATTTGGTCAGAGACTGGCAAGGCTGTATACACCAGGCAAGCTGGAGACCAGCCAGACCGGGCGGTGCATTGACACTGGTGCAGCGATCGCCCGCGGGGCAGAATGGGACGTGGAGGTTCTGGCTGAACCGCGCCTGACCTATACTTACGTTGATGACGCGTGGAAACGCCGCCGTACACACATCTATCTGGATGCGCCGTTGCCAGCAGAAGTGCTTGATCTGGTGCGGTATTTATGCGAGCCGGCGGCGTTTAACTGTCACTTGAATGTATTTGTTACCCATGATTCAGTTTTGGGTTGTATGGCCGGGTACTTGTTTAAAGACTTGATCGATCAAGAAAACTGGCCGCATTACCTTGAAGGCATGGCTTTCTGGCAGGAAGACGGCAAGGTCTTTTCAGCCTGGAGAGGCCAGGTGGCTGAGATCACTGCCTTGATCTAAATCAGTCATGTGGTTTACACAAACAAAAAAAACCGGCGTTTGTTAATCAGCAAATGCCGGTTTTTGGGTTTTTAATACTATTGCGCTAACTATAAACGCGGCAGCAAAATGGTTTGCTGATTCTGGTACTTGCCTTTTTTATCTGCATAGGAAATCAGGCATTCTTCATCGGCTTCGAAGAACAAGACCTGGGCAATGCCCTCATTGGCGTAGATCTTTGCCGGGAGGGGGGTGGTGTTGGAGATTTCCAGGGTCACGTAGCCTTCCCATTCGGGTTCAAAGGGGGTTACGTTGACAATGATCCCGCAGCGGGCATAGGTGCTTTTGCCCAGACACACAGTGAGGACGCCGCGCGGAATACGGAAGTATTCCACCGTGCGAGCGAGGGCAAAGGAATTGGGTGGAATGATGCAAACATCGCCCTTGAAGTCAATCATGGAGCGCGGGTCAAAAGCCTTGGGATCCACCACGGCGGAAAAGACATTGGTAAAGATCTTGAATTCATCGGCAACCCGGATGTCGTATCCATAAGAGGATACGCCATAAGAAACCACGCCATTGCGTACCTGGCCGTCTTCGAAGGGGGTAATCATGCTGTGTTCGCGGGCCATTTTTGTGATCCAGTGGTCAGGTTTTAATCCCATCATTTTCTCCTTATTGAGTGAACATAAACATATGATTGATCATTAATCTATTTCTGCTGTAGCCAGCCATTCCCATTGGCTGGCTTTGAACACGGTTTCCAACAGTGCCTGTCTCTCTTCCAGCGACATGGGTTCTGAATGAGCGTAATCCGTAAAGACGATGCTCAACAATTCCGTTGAGATGTATCGGCCATTATAAAAAACATGCCGGTCAATGAAAGCCTGGCGGGTTTCGAGGCTTTCATAATACTGGTCAAAGAACAGATTGCCAAGCCCATAATGCATGAAAGTTTCCCGGGTGAGCTCAATGCCGTGCGGCTGGTGAGACTGGCTGCCGCTGACGATCACAGCACCGGCTTTAGCCATTTTTTGAAAATCCTCCTGCAGGATGGGATGAATATGGTAACTGTAGTATTCCAGGTGTTGAAAGGTTACGATGGGCAGATAGCCTTGCTGGCGCAGTTGACGTACCTGGTCTTCCATCCAGTCCATTTCACAGTGCATGGCGCCGGGTGAGGTTTCGGTGGCGCCAGAGTATCCTCTGGGTTTGGCGTTGCAGCCGAGAAAGGCAATCTTGTTGCCATTGATCTCAAACAGGGCAGGTTGTTGGGCATCCTCAAGATTTTCTCCACCGCCATAATAGGGCCAGTTGCGTTGCTTGTACATATCCAGGGTCTCTAGCACAGCCTCAGGTCCCCAATCCTGAAAGTGATCACCACTCAGTTCAACGACATCGGTGCCAATATCTTCGAGAAGCTGGATGTATTCTGGCCGGCTGCAAAAGACGAGCGAGTCGGTTGGCGCTCCCGGTTTGGGGCATCTTTCAGTGAAAGGAACTTCGTTGTTGACATGAGTGATGTCTGCTTCGCGCAGGATGTTCCTGATGCTCTGGGCGGGGTAGGTGTAGCCTCGCAGTTCCATCATGGCGGCTGTAGCTCTCACCAATGCGGTTACACCGGTCAGATTGACGGTGGTCAGCAGGGCGGGATCCCGGTTTGAGTCCGGCATATCAATTGCTTCCAGCCAGGCGGGGTCGGCATTTGTGCCGAGATGGATGGAGACTGGAATGCCAAGAGCATAGGCTGCGGGGTCAAAGTCTTTGCGGATGGGAGATTGCCCATCAATCTCCATCACTTTCCAGCCAGGTTCCAGTTCTTCAAATGGCAGGATGGCCCAGAGCTGGTCTTCTTGCCAGGCTTGAGCAAGCAAATCTTCCTCATAGGAGATAAGCACTTGCGGTGAAGCTGGCCCCCAAATGACTTCAAGGACGGTTTTTGTCTGCGGAGAGACAAGTAATTTGAGTGGATCAAGGTCATCGGTGGTCTGGCCTTGCCAGATGGATGTTAGTTCGGCCGTCGAAAGACTGTCCTCAATCGTATTAAAAGGAGCTGCCAAGGCGTAGATGAAAAGTGAGTGCGGGTTCTCCGGGCTGATGTTGATGGTCATGTTGGCTGCCTCGGGTTGGCTGGTCACGGCCCAGTTTGCAGGGAACAGGATTTGATCAACAAGACCATCAGGTAATTGCGGTGAGAGGAAAAGCACCGGTTCTGGCGGCTGGGTGGGTGTAGGTGCAGGTTGGGTTGGAACAGGCTGGGGTAATGGATTGGCTTCGACTGCCGGGGGTGCTTGCACAACGCACCCTGCCGTTAAAGCAGGAAATGCAAGACATAACAATAGGAAGAAAGGAATGACAGGTTGGCTCACAGATCGTATCATTGGAAAAGTTCGATGTTGGCTCGTTCCTTCATGATTTTCTTCAACTCTTGCTGGAGCTGCTGTGCCTGGCCATGGCATTTTTCCAATTTCTGTTGATATTGCACAGACAGATCGGCGTCTGTCAGGTTCTGCAGATTGATCTGAACGTTCATGCTGGCAGACTGTAAGGCGGCAAATGCCAGACAACCCGCCGTGCCGGCATCCGAAATGGCGTTGACATTGCCCAGCGAAGCCGCCTGAACGGTCAATTCCAGAAGCTGCGTGCACATTTCCAGGACACTCAACGGCACAGCAATAGATTCTATCACGCCGCGTTGGATGGCGGTGGTGCGGGCGTTGATCTGTTCAGGTGTATCTTTGGGAAGTTTGAGGGCATTCATATAGGAAGTGAAGGCGGCGGCATCATCGTGCACAGCCTGAGTGAGCTTGGCGCGCAGATCTTCTGCCAGAACAATGGCCTGCTGCATCAGGCTATCGACCTCGGCGTATTTTTTCCTGCCCACTGTGAGACGGGCCACCATGGCAACCAGGGCTGCGGATGCGGCGGCGGTATGGGCTCCAGCAGACCCGCCTCCAGGCACAGGCTCTGCACTTGCCAGGAGATCGAGAAAATCTGCATTTGCACTGCCATTGGTGAGGGCATCAAAGATGTGCGACTCAAGGATCTGAGCAGATTCAAAACCATCCAACTGGGTGTACCAGATGGCAGAATCAATCAAGGCTTCCTGGGGGATTAGACCCACCAGCTCGCTGTGATGGATGGCAGTGCCAAAGCGTTTGGCTTCACTACGGATTAATTCGACAACCCGCGCCAGGGGCGTCTTGCGGAAATTGGTCAAATTCATTGAAACCTGGGCGCGTCCATCCACCAGGACACCCATCGCTTTTACGAAGCGCAAGCCACCAGATGAATGACGAACAGCTTTGGCGATCTTTTGAGCGATACTGACATCATCGGTGGTCAGGTATATGTTATAGGCGATCAGTGGGAAACGCGCTCCAATCACAGTTGCGCCGGCCGCGCCGAGTTCATTGGGTCCAAAATCGGGCTGGCGATAGGGGTTGGTTTTGATCTCGGTTTTGAGCGCTTCGTATTGACCGCGGCGGATGTCTTCCAGGTTTTTGCGGTCTGGCCGTTCTGCGGCTTCTTCGTATAGATAAACAGGGATGTTGAGCTCCTGAGCAACACGCTGGCCAAGTCTTTTTCCCATGGCTACACAGTCTTCCATGCTGATCTCACTGATCGGCACGAAGGGAACCACATCAGTTGCCCCAATGCGCGGATGTTCGCCGGTATGCTCATCGAGATTGATCCACTTGGCGGCTTCGGAAATGGCATTGAATGCTGCGGTTTCAACCTGTTGCGGTGGACCCAAAAAAGTGATGACGGTGCGGTTGTGGTCCAGATCGGAGTGCTGATCCAGGATGATGATCTCTGGTACCGTTTGAATAGCCTGTTTGATCTTGTCGATGATCTCGGGCCTGCGGGCATCAGAAAAATTTGGGATGCATTCCACCAGTTGGGCCATGGTTGTCTTCTCCATTCGTCAGTTGCAGAGGATGGGGTTATTATAATCTACAAAGGCGGAGCAAAATGTACTGGTGTGGTGAATGCACAGAGAATTGGGGGAATGGTCTCGGGTGGAAAACAAATGGAATATTTACAGTATTTGCAGGCAAGATATAATAGAATAAAAGAGAAGTGATCCATCCCATGTGAGGGAAAAATGTGCGGGCGGTTTTCGATCACGCTGGAAGCTGAGGAGATTCAGCTTAAACTGGGACTGGGCGAATTGCCTGAAGACTGGAAGCCCAGATTTAATGTTGCGCCTTCACAGCCTGTGGCGGTTGTTCTGGACCCGGATCACCGGGATGTGCATTGGATGATGTGGGGACTGGTGCCCTTTTGGGCGAAATCGACCGGGATCGGCAGCAGGCTGATCAATGCCCGGGCAGAGACCGTGGCCGAAAAACCGGCCTTTCGCCAGGCGTTTCAGCAACGCAGGTGCTTGATCCTGGCGGATGGGTTTTATGAATGGCTTAAACCTGGCAGCCAGGGGGCTGCCTCCGTCCCGTATTATTTTCACGAGAAACATGGCTTGCCGTTCACGTTTGCTGGTTTGTGGGATCGCTGGCAAGACCAGAACGGGAACGAATTGCAGAGCTGCACCATCATCACGTGCCCGGCAAACAAGGTCGTGCAGCCTATCCATGATCGCATGCCGGTTATTCTGGATGAAAAAGCACGATGGGAATGGCTGGCGCCGCTGGCTAACCCGGCTTTGCAAGCACTGCTAAGACCTGTCGATGATGGGTTTCTGGAACGGTATGCTGTTTCCCGGATCGTGAACAATCCCAGGGTGGATGCCGCAGAATGTCTGGCACCGCAACCGGGGCAAGATTCATTATTCCAGGTTGAGTAGTGCGTCAGAAAGAAAAGGAGAATTGCCAATGGCAGAGCGTATTCTGGCTGTGGATGACAATCTGGTGAATCTGAAAGTGGTCTCGGCTTCTTTGGAAAAAGGAGGTTATGAGGTTCGCACCGCCCAGAGCGGCCCGGAAGCATTAAAGGTAGTTGCTGAATTAAAGCCGGATCTGATCCTGCTGGACATCAACATGCCAGAGATGGATGGATATGAGGTGTGCCAGCGGTTACGAAAGATGCCGAACATGACCGGTGTCCCGATCATGATGTTGACAGCCAACGATACCCTGGAGGAAAAGATCAAAGGTTTCGAGGCTGGGGCAGATGATTACCTGACCAAACCTTTCCAGCCGGCGGAATTGCTGGTTCGGGTGGGTGTCCTCTTGCGCAGGTCGGTGCGCGTTCCGCTGGAAAAGCAGACCATCAATTCCAAGGTCAGTGCGATATTCTCCTTGCGCGGCGGGGTTGGCGTTTCGATGATGGCTGCCAACCTGGCTGCCGGGTTGTGTCAAGTTTGGAAGCAGCCAGTCGTCTTGGTGGATATGGTCTTAACCATGGGGCAAAGTGCATTGATGCTTAATCTGCCTTTGCGCAACACCTGGGCTGATCTTGGAAAGATCGCTCCAGAAGAAATTGACGATGAAGTTGTGCGCAACGTCTTACTGAAGCATGATTCAGGGTTGTATGTGCTTGCAGCGCCGCGTACTTCGGTGGAAGGGGAGGCGGTTCAAATAGATTCGATGCGCAAAGTACTGGAGGTGCTGCGCTCGCAATTCAACTATATTGTCCTGGATCTGCCGCATGATTTTAGCGATGTAACCTTGACTGGGCTGGATTTTGCTGATGATGTGATCCTGATGATGGCCCCGGAGCTGGCATCAGTACGGGCAACTGTGGGAGCGCTGGAGGTTTTTGAAACCCTGGGATATTCAAAAACTGATATTCATGTATCCATGAATTGGATATTTGAGCGCAAGGGGTTGGCCAGAAGCGATATTGAAGGTGTGATGAGAAAACCGGTTTCATTCATGATCCCGTTCGCATCGGAGCCTCTGGTAACATCGATCAATTTGGGGAAACCGCCTGTTCTGGAAGCGGAGACCTCGCCCATTGGTGCTTTGTTTGAAGACCTTGCATTCAGCTTTGCCCGCGAAGAAGACCGCAAGGCCAGACCAGTTGAACCAACAGCGGCGTGGCGGCGGGTGATTGAGCGTCAAAAAGTCCGGCAGAAAAAGAAATAGAGAGAGGAATGCCCCATGTCTTTACAGGATTCTCCCAGTTTCGATCATGTCATTTATCCCGAATCTGAACAATCGTCAGCGCCAATACCGAGGAAAAAAAATTTGCGCTGGTTGATTGCCGGCTTGGTGATGGTCTTGCTGGTTTTGACCGTGGTCAATTTTTGGGGTTCCGGCGTCACAGACGCTTTACGTGGAAAAGGAAGCATATCTGGCTTTGTGGTCGATCAGGATGGCAATGCTGTGAAAGCAGAAGTATTGGTGGCCGGAACCGGCCTGGGGACCTTCTCCGATGAAACAGGCCGGTTCTTGCTGGGCGGAATTCCTGAAGGCCAGCGCACTCTGGTGGTGGGTTACGGTCTGACGGGCTGGGAATATCCAATCACCGTGATCGCAGGCCAGACCATGGAACTGGGCAGGATCTCGGTCATTGCCACTGCAACACCTTGAGAAATACTGGTTCCTTTGGAAGTGGCGTGATGTGTAGCAGGGGTGGGGGTGTTTCTGACGCAGAACGTCAGAAACACCCCCACCTAACCCTTCTTTCACGGCCAACCCCAGAGACCCAAAATATTTTTCCAACTGCAAAGGATGCTGAATGTCAGGTGATTTAGGGATCGACTGCAACAACAAAGAAATTGGGCTGCTGAAGGCCGCTTTTTCGCATCTTGCTGATGGCTATGCAGTGTATGATCCGGCCGCCAGAAAACTGATCGCCTACAGCCCTGCTTTCGTTGAACTGCTGGGTTGCCAGGAAACTCCAGATATATTCGATGAATCGCCATTTTATTTTGCCGGTATGCTTCAACCTGGTTTCACCGCTCATGAATTTGATCAATATATACAGGCAACCCTGGCCGGTCATCCTTTTCATACAAAGCAGCGTAAAGCGAATCATACCAGTCCGGATACAGGTGTGGAGGTCTTTGCAGAGAAACTGGGATGGAATGGTGGTTCACTGGTGATGTTCAAAGTGCAGGCGGCAGAAAGCGGGGATTGTATTTCTGCTGAAGGTAGATCTGGCAGCAAAGAAGAGGGCATCCTAGACCGTATGCTCCGGGCTGTGTCTGGATCACCAGACCTGGACGGAACATGCGAAATCGTTTGCAAGTTGTTGGCGGATGCTTTGCATGATGCAGAGGCGTTGCTGTCTTTGACGGACAGCCAATATGACTATCTTGAGATCAAGGCTGTTTCTCAAGGCGTAGAATCGTCTTTGGTGATTGGCACGCGAATACCGGTTTCAGAGATTCCCGGGTTGTCTGAGTGGCTGAAGTCTGGCAGATCTTTTTCCACAGTAGATGTGCATCAAGAATCAGATATGGAATGGATCAATACGCTGGGCAATCTGGTGGGGTTTTCTTCTGTTGCGACCGTTCCAGTCACCGTGCGTGATCAAGTTGCGGGAGTGTTGTGCCTGGGTGCAAGCAATCCCCGGCATTATCTCCCGGAAGAAATCCGGCTGGCCGAAGACGCTGCCAAACTTCTGTCGCCATTGTTGGAACTTTCACAGTTGTCGGCGCAGGAGCAGGTGACGCAGCAAAACCGGCAAAAAGCTGAACAGGAGTTGGATACCCGGGAGCGGTATCTGGCGGCATTGGTGGAAGTTCAGATTCTCTTATTGCGTGTAGATAATCCTGATTTGATCTATCAGCAGATCATGCGCTCGCTGGGCGAAGCTTCAGGTGCAGATCGGGCATACCTGTTTGTCAACTACGTTGGCGAAAACGGCGATTTGTTGACCAGTCAAAAAGCGGAATGGGCAGCAAAGGGCATAACACCCCAGCTGCAAAACCCGAAATTTCAGAATATGCCGTTTACGGACGGATTAGGCCGCTGGTTTGATATTCTCTCGCAAGGAATCTATCTTGTTGGAAATGTCGCAGATTTTCCGGAATCGGAACAGGAAATCTTGAAGCCTCAGGACATTGAATCGATCCTGGTATTGCCCATCATTGTCCGGAATGTTTTTTTTGGGTTCATTGGCTTTGACCATTGTTTTAATCCTGGATCATGGTCACCTTCAGAAATTGCTTTGTTGAAGTCTGCGGCGTCATCCATTTCCTTGTATGAAGAACGCCGCCAGGCATCCGTGGCGTTGCGGGAGAGTGAGACAAGATTGTTGTTGATGCTGGATCAATTGCCTGCGATCCTGTGGACAACTGACCTGGATTTGAATATTACCTCGAACAGAGGCAGCGGGTTTGCCGGACTGGCGGCTGACCAGCGACATCAACTTTTACAGGAGATGGTGACCGCAGGAGGGGATGGCAAGGCTCAACAGGCGCATCAATCCGCTTTAAAGGGACAGGCCATTGCTTATGAAATGTCGATTGGGCAGCGCGTTTTTCAGGCCTATGTGGAACCTTTTACCAGCATCCTGGGAAAGGTAACGGGGGTTTTGGGTATTGCTCTTGACATCACGGAGCGTACACAGGCTGAAAAAGCCCTTGGGCTGCAACGCGACTTTGCACTCAGGATCATGAACAATATGGGTCAGGGGTTAATGGTGACCGGACCGGATGGAAATTTTGAATTTGTGAACCCGGCGATGGCCCAATTGCTTGGTTACCAAACCGACGTTCTGCTTAATAAAACCCTGCAGGATGTGTCATTCGAAGAAGATCATTCTTCCCTTTTGACGGCTTTTCAACGCGAGGACAGCTCACTGCTGGTGCAAAGCCTGGAGACTCGTCTGCGCCGGGTGAACGGGGAGGTGGTATACGTTTTGATCACTGACGTGCCACTGGTTAGGGATGGAAAGATGACCGGGTCGATCATTGTCGTGACGGATCTGACCCAGCGAAAGAAAATCGAGACCGCGTTGCGCAGAAGTGAAGAGTTCATGCGCGAGTTGTACACCATTTCGTCTGCCAGGGAGGTGCAGTTTTCCGAGAAAATTCAAGCCTTATTGCATATGGGCTGCACCCATTTTGGGCTGGAGGCAGGTTCCCTGGCACAAATTGAGGGTGATCGATACACAGTCATAGAGGCATATTCTGGCACTGGCAAAGTGCAGCGCGGGATGGTTATGCAATTGGAAGATACTTTTTGTCTGGATGTGCTGGAAACAGACAGGCCATTGGCCTTTCATCATGCCGGACAGGATGCTGCACGTCATTCCCACCCTTGTTATTTAAGATACGGGATTGAGGCCTATCTGGGGATCAAATTGACTGTGGCAGGTGAGTTGTTTGGCACGCTCTCTTTCTCCAGTGATTCACCCAAACCGGAACATTTCACGGCAACTGATGAGGAGTTTTTGCGTTTGATGGCGCAATGGATCAGCAGTGAAATTGAAAGAGAACAATTCCTGCATCAACTGCAAGTGAGCGCCAGGGAAATTGCTGAGAAAAACGAAGCTCTGGCATTGGCGCGTGACAAGGCGCTGGAAGTATCGCAGCTCAAGTCGGAATTTCTGGCAACCATGAGTCATGAGATCCGTACACCCATGAACGCTGTAATTGGGATGACTGATCTGCTTCTTGATACAGATTTGGCAGATGAACAAAGAGAATATACCCAGTTGATCCATGAATCCGCTTACATGTTGTTGACAATTTTGAACGATATACTGGATTTTTCAAAAATCGAAGCCGGAAAACTCACTCTGGAAAAGACGGTCTTCGAGCTGCATCCAGTGATCCAAGGCACAGTCGATCTGTTTCAGCAAAAGGCGGCAGAAAAGGAACTCAAACTGGCATTGGATATTTCACCGGAAGTTCCCAGGCTGTTAGTGGGAGACGCGGTTCGTTTGAGACAGGTACTGAACAACCTGGTTGGCAATGCGATCAAGTTCACCTCAGAGGGGGAAGTGAGGGTCAATGCTGTTTTGTTGGCAATGGACGGGCAGCACGCAGACCTGCGCATAGAAGTTTGCGATTCTGGTATTGGCATCTCGGACGAGGTGCAGGGCCAGCTTTTCCAGCCATTTACACAGGCAGACAGCAGTACGACCCGAAAATTTGGCGGAACTGGCCTGGGGCTGGCGATCTGCAGGCGCCTGGTGGAATTGATGGGCGGGAAGATTGGCGTGCAGAGCATACCAGGAAAGGGTTCCCAATTCTGGTTCAGCATTCCTTATGAGCTTGCCGGAAATGTTAAGCTTATGGAAGAAGGGCAACTTCGAAAAAGAGTGGCAGGCACCAAGGTTCTGGTGGTGAGTCCCAACGATACCTTCTCTCAATATCTCCATCAACAATTGTGTCCATGGAAAATTGAGGTTGACCTTGCAAAGAATGCCAGTGAAGCGGCCAGGTTGATGCAAACTGCGGTAGAGAATTCTCATCTTTACATTGCTGTGTTGATGGACCAGATGTTGACTGATGGTGAATTGCAGACGATCATCGCTCAAACGCGAAATGAAGGTGTTCAAAAACAGCCGGCGCTGATCTTGCTGGCTGATGGATCAGGTGAAAATCCAATCCTGCCAGAAAAGATTTCCAAAGTCTTTGAACGCCCTGTGCATTCAATGGAGGTTTTGCAATTTATTGCCAGTCTTGTGCCTGAGGAAATTGAAATATTGCGGCGATTTGAAGGGAATAACGATAAGCTGGCAAAAGAAACGCCAGAATTCACCCCTGGCACAGGACGGATACTGGTGGCGGATGATAATATTGCCAACCAGCGGTTGGCATTAAGACAGTTGAAGAAGCTGGGTTATGAGGTTGAGATCGTCTCAACAGGCAGACAGGCACTGGAAAAGCTGGACCTCGAGCCGCAGCGCTATGATTTGGTGCTGATGGACTGCCAGATGCCTGAAATGGATGGTTTTCAAGCGACCCGCCAACTGCGGACACAGGAACAGCTCACCGGCCAGCATATGCTGGTGATTGCGATGACAGCCAATGCCATGATGGGTGATCGTGAACTTTGTATTGAGGCAGGCATGGATGACTATATCAGCAAGCCAGTCAAGCTGGAAGACCTGCACGCCGTGCTGCAAAAATGTCATATGACGATTAAGGATGCACTAAGAACGGATGAACCAGCGGTTCTATTTGACACTTCAGATTTGCTGGACATGGCTACAATTCAAGGCGTTCGTGAATTACAGATGGAAGGCGAGCCGGATATTTTCCAAGAACTAGTGAACATCTTCCTCAATGAATCAAGCAGCATAATGGTGAAGGCTTTTCAGGCAGTGGAGGACAAAGATGCAGTCCAGCTTCGGCAAATGGCGCACAGCATCAAAGGAACAAGCGCCAATGTGGGAGCAAAATTATTATCCGCCCAGGCGGCCGAAATTGAGGTGCTGGCCAAAAACGGTGATTTGCAGAAGGCTGGATACCTGCTAACTGCTTTGCAGGATGTGTATCGGCAGAGTTGTGCGGCATTGGAGGCGGAATTAGGATGATTTGATTTGGAAAAAATCCAGCAATTCCTTGACCGGCTCTGGTAGAGATGGTAAAATACAGGCCGTTAATCAATGCCTCCATCGTCTAGGGGACCAGGACGCAGCCCTTTCAAGGCTAAAACGGGAGTTCGAATCTCCCTGGAGGCACAGAAGAGCCACGGTTTTGTGGTTCTTTTTTTATCCTGTATTCTTGAACCTTTTCGAGGCGTGGCATGAAAACTGAATCATCCCCTGAAGGAATTGAACGCAAGATACTCCCTTTGGAGAGTACGAATATTGATGGGGCACCGGTTGCTTATGTTGTCATCATGGCGGCTGTGATCACTGTGTTGTCCTTCATCCCTTTCTCCCTGATCCTGGGCTCGGTAGGCAGTTTCCCGCTTAGCCAGGGAGTGCTGGGTCTGGTGGGCTGGGTGCTGGGGCCGGTGGCTGGCGGGGTAGCTTCGGGGGTTGGAACATTGATCGGCATCTTCCTGGCTCCGCACACTGCTGGCCCGGTACCTGTGGTCAGGTTCCTGGGAAGTGTTTTTGCCAGCTTTGCCGCCGGGGCCATGGTGCTGGGAGAAAAAAGAAGATATTGGTGGATACCATTGGCAGTTTATGCAGCCCTATCTTACGGGTATTTTGTGGGGCGGGCCATTATTCTTAATGGTGTAAACCCTAGCACAGCCATTGCTACCACTTTCATCAACTGGTCTGCGCTTCTGTTGTTTGTCTTGCCTACCCGGAAGATCATCGCTGGCTGGGTTCACAGCACCCAGTTCCACAAACTTGTGCTGGGGTTGGCATTTGGCACCTGGATGATCTACGGTATTACGCATGCCTGCCAATCGGCCATTATTTACCATATTCAGAATTATCCTGAAGAAGTTTGGTTGACCTTGATCCCCATCATTCCTTTTGAAAATTTGGTCAGGGCGGCGGTTGGCATGGTGATTGGCAGCGGGGTCATTACCGGACTGCGGGCAATTGGACTGGTGAAGCCACAAAACGCATTGTATTAGCATCGCACTACGTCAGAATCGAAAAGCCAGAGGTGGTATATCCTGCCTGTCTGGCTTTTTTTATTTGTGAATTGGAAAGGTGTTCTTTTTTGTGTGATTAATGGATGCACCGCAGATATGAATTGTATTAGAAAGAGTTTCCCTTGGAATATATTCTGTGTAATAAGGTAAAATTAGGCAAATATTAATGGTTGATCGTTTGAGCGGCCATCGGCCTCTCAAGCAGAAAGGCAGGTTGAAAATGGACAATCAAAGCAAAATCGCCCCGGTTGCCATGATCGATACAGTGCAGCCCTGTGGAATAAAAACAGCAACTTTCGCTCTGGGCTGATTTTGGGGACCAGACTCCCGGTTCGGGAGTATCCCCGGAGTGGTACGTACCCGGGTAGGGTACGCAGGTGGCACCAAGTTGCAGCCGACGTATCATTCTTTAGGCGACCACACGGAAACCATTGAAATGGATTATGACCCGCAAAACGTAAGTTTTGCAGATTTGCTGGATGTGTTTTGGAACAGCCACAACCCGGCCAGTTTGCCCTGGTCACGGCAATATGCCTCGATCCTGTTCGTGCATGACGAAGAGCAACGCCAATTGGCGGAGGCTTCAAAACAGCAACAGGAAGCTGCGCTTGGACGCAAGATCTACACTGAAATCCTGCCCTATAATGGGTTTACCCTGGCTGAGGATTATCATCAGAAATACAGGCTGCGGAATTCCACACTCTTGCGAGAATATCAGATCATGTACCCCGGATTGGTGGCGTTTGTGGACTCTACGGCAGTGACCCGGGTCAATGGCTATTTGGGTGGGCATGGTTCGCCAGAACAGTTAGAAAGCGAGATCGATATGCTGGGGCTGTCTGAAGCTGGCAAGGGAATGTTGCGGCGGATCGCTGCTGTGTCGCATCGCTAAAAAGGGAATTTGCTCAATAAAGAATCTCCTGCATGGCTTTGGCTGGCAGGAGATTCTTTATGTGGTCCGTGATAGTTGATCCTAATTGCCGCGGATCACAGCCATGTTGCCCAGCACCCCCCAGGAATTGAAGAAACTGGTCAAAGAGCGCTGATAAGTCATGCTGCCATCCAGTATGGTCACAGAAGTGGAGTCATAGCCAATGACCATCACAGTGTGTTCATAGCGGGCGACGATAGTGGAACGGCCCAGCGAATCGGTATATTGCACTGGCGTGCCTTCCCACACATGTCCGATCACCCAAACGACTACCGGGTGACCGCGGGCGATCTGGCGCTGTAAATCGGCATATGCCAGATTTTTTACCCCAACTGCATTCAAACCATAATTACGCAAGTTGGCTGCAATTGGCTCAGCATGGACGCCATAAGCGTTGGGGGGAATCTGTCCCCATGTTCCATAGACATTACCCACAAAGCCGTAATCAGGGTTATCGGACAGCGGCAGCTGGTTGTGGAAAGTAACGTCGTTGATCGTTACGCCATAGTAACCTGCCCAATCTACCGCAGACCTGGATTCACAATTCAAAGGTAGAGCCTGATTCTTGCCAGAGATGCTGGAGATGCGCGCTGATGGGGGAATATCCGGGGTGGCGGTGATGGTTGGCGTGGGGGATGGTGTCAGGGTGGGGAATGGGGTGGCCGTGGGCTGAGGATTGATCGTGCCGCCCTGCCCGTAATTGCTGGAGAGCAGGGAGAAGTCGGCGGCAGTAGTGCATTGATCCCCGTTGAAATCAGAGCGTGCATCAAAACCTGTCTGACCGGTGCATTTGCCATATGCGGCGCTGAGCATGGAAAAATCGGTGGCGGTGACAAAACCATCGTTGTTGGCATCGCCAGCTTTCAGAACACCAAAGTCGATCGTGTTATTTCCTGAACTCAGGATCACATTCCATTTTAGCGCCGGTATGCGGTTGGCGTGTTTGACCTGGAGATGATATGTACCGGGGGGGATGTTTTCCACGACAAAATTTCCATTCTGGTCGCTGTCCACCTGGTATTGCACGGGGGGCGAGGAAGGGCTTCCTACCGCCACAAGGGAGAAGGTAAGCGGGACAACATACAGATCATTGGGCGGGATCGGAAAACCCTGGAATGTAATGCTGCCCAGAAGGGTGGCCTGGGCTTCTGTCTCAACCGCCGCTTCCACCTCTACAGTTGTGGGAGTCGGGGTGAGTGAGGGTTCCGGGGTTTCCGTGAAAACAGGCGGTTCTTCTGTGGGTTGTGTGTCTTGCAGACGGGGAACTATTATGGCTTTGCCCTGGACTTCCATGTTCTGGCCCGGAAACACCAAAAGTAAAACCAACAGGATGAACAGGATATGCTTGGGAATCTGTGTCTGGAAGTGAGTTGGTAAATGGCGAAATCTCATCACTGCTTGACCTTTCGGTATGCATGGTTCATAAGCCAATCATCTGTGAAACAGTGCAAGTTCGATGCCCGGCATTGAAGCGGCATGGCTTGAGGCCCTGTACCCATTATAACGGGATTGAAGTGAATAGTGGGGAATGGTTAAATGTGACCAAAGCCGGCTTTATCGCGGTTCGGAAAAGCCTGATTATTCACGCAGAAGTCTGTGGTTATTCATGTGCACAGTATAGTAAAATTGAGAGTATGAAAGAAGATTTGACCGAGGTGAAACCAAAACGCAATCGCAGATGGTTGACCATCATTCTGTTATTCGAGTTGGTGTGTATTGCGGGTTTGGCCGCTATCCTGTTGTTAGACCCTTCAGGGGGTTTTCGGAACATCCTGCCAATACGGAGCATGGTGACGGAAGCGGTGCGCGCAGTGGAGTCGGGTGCGAACATTCCCGGGCTGCATCCGGAGCAGGTTATCTCAACCATCGAGGCTGAAGGCTTTGCTTGTTCTGCGCCGCGTGTGGATGACAAGCAGCGCGTGATCTGGAAATGCACCAAGACAGAAGCGGGTGTGGGTTATGAGCTTCTGATCCTGAGCAGGGACGAGAACAGCATTGATCTGATTGATGCCAATATCAATCAGGATGAGCGAACCGCCTCAGATGAAAAAGCGGCTGCTTATTTATGTTATATTGGCACATTGCCGTTTGACGGCCAGGAACAAGTGGAAAGCTGTCAATGGATTAGTGTGACACTGCCCAGCATCACAGAGGCGGGAGATTTGCGCCCGGCCAATTTCAATGGACTTCCCCACTTGCTGTACGGGATTGCTTCGGCGAGATCTTTGGAGTTGGGCAGTCTGCCTTAATGGATATTGTTTACTACGTTTGTGACCCCGTCTGTTGAGGATGGGGTTTTTGATTCGCGAGGTTGGCCAGGATCAGCCGATCTGGCGGGTCTTGCTGGCAGTGTGAACGACCAGAATGAATTCGGCTTTGCGATTTTTAACCATACGCCGCACTTCGTGTACCGGGCCGCGAAATATGCTTTCTGTCGGCAAGGTCAGATCGCAGGCCAGGGTGATGCGCCTGCCCTTGCCGTATGCAGTAGCAACCTCTTCCAGCAATCGGCTGAGCCGATAGGGGGTATCCATCAAAACAATCGGCAGCCCAGGCTTGTCCAGGTCTTTCAGCTCCTGCATCCTTTTCGTTGATTCGCGTGGCAAAAATCCGCCAAAGATGAATCTTTCCAGGCTTTCCTCAAGGATTGAAAGGGTGGCCATCAAGGAAGACGCTCCTGGGACAGGCACAACTGGAATATTGAATTGTACTGCCTGACGGATCAATAACGCCCCGGGATCAGAAAACACCGGCGTACCGCAATCCGAGATCAAAGCCAGATGCTTGCCTTGCAGGATGAGGCTGAGTATCTCGGTAATCCGTTCGTCTTTTTCATTCTCATTATGTTCATTCAGGGGAATTAATTCATTGGGTTTGATCCCCAGTCTTTTGAGCAGTTTGCTGCCCTCCTTGCGTTCTTCGCAGACAATCGCATCGGCCAATTTGAGAGTCTCAATGGCGCGAATCGTGATGTCCTGAATATTGCCTATAGGTGTGGCTACGATGGATAAACTTCCGATTTCTGTCATGCTGTTTCCCGTCTCAAAAAAAGTGAGCATATTGTACCGCATAGGGCAATTGCATCTTGTTCCGTGTTGAAATGTTTTTACCCATCCCCCGACCCCTTCCCAATTTGGGAAGGGGAGAAAAACTTTTTTTGCAGCGAGTTTGAGC
>JAGVAB010000139.1 GCA_020060485.1 Anaerolineales bacterium | reverse complement strand
GCAGAGGGCAGCCCATTATCATCAGCATTTTGCATCTACTTTGGTCTGGATGACCTTGACCGTTTTGGAAAATCGTAAATGTCAAGCTTTTTTGAGAATGCCATGTGTTGAGAAGAATCAGGCCCGCTTGTCCGGGAACTAAATCTGGTTTACCATTATCTGGTGTTTTATATCAAGGAGGTCGTATGCACATCGATCATATCGCCATCTGGACGACGCATCTGGAGCGGCTCAAGGATTTCTACATCCGCTATTTTGGAGCCCAAGCCAGTCAGAAATACACCAATGCCACCAGGGGATTCAGTTCCTATTTCCTTCGTTTTTCCAGTGGAACCCGCCTGGAGATCATGCACATGGCGGAAATTCCGGCAAGCCAGATTGATCCGATCCAGCAAACCACTGGCCTGACCCACCTGGCTTTCAGCCTCGGTTCCAAAGAAGCAGTAGACTCCCTCACCAGTCGGTTGATTGCCGATGGATATCCCTTGATCTCTGCTCCACATACAACTGGAGACGGGTATTATGAAAGCGGCATTTTGGACCCGGACGGAAACAGGCTGGAATTGACCGTATAGGTATCTATAAAACTTCAAAGCTGCACCATGCCGGGTTTGTGTTTCTCAGGACTCTTCTATACAATAGATGTAACCGGATCCAAATTCATTTGTAAAGGAGTAATAATGGAGAAGCGACAATTTGGTAAAACAGGACATGAAAGCACAGTGGCGATCTTTGGTGCCTGTGCTTTAGGTTTTGTTCCACAGGATGAAGCAGATATTGCCATGCAGCAGGTGATTGATGCCGGGATCAACCATATTGACATTGCTCCATCTTATGGAATTGCAGAAGATCGGATCGCACATTGGATACCATCTATCCGGAATGATTTTTTCCTTGGGTGCAAAACGATGGAGCGCACGAAAGCAGGCGCAAAGGCAGAAATGCAGGCGTCATTGAAGCGTTTGCAAACCGATCATTTTGATTTGTATCAAATTCATGCGGTTACAAATATGGATGAACTGGATGAAGCGACAGGAACGGGCAGTGTTTTGGAAGCATTGATCGATGCCAGCGAGCAAGGCTTGATCACCCACATCGGTATCACCGGGCATGGAGTTGAATCGCCAGAAGTTTTTCTGGAAGCGCTGCGGCGGTATGATTTTGACAGCATCCTCTTTCCGGTTAATTTTGTCCAGTTTGGCAATCCCCGTTACCACGAGGCAGCCCAGGAGTTGATTGCAACCTGCCAGAAAAAAGATGTGGGCATGATGGGAATCAAATATATCACCCGCGGCCCGTGGGGGGATCTGGAAAAAACGCATAATACCTGGTATCGGCCATTCACTGAATTGGAAATGATCCAGAAAGCAGTTGATTTTGCGCTAAGCCAGGGCATTACCGGCCTCTGTACGCCCTGTGATGTGACCATTCTGCCCGCAGTGATTGCTGCATGCGAGAATTTCACTCCCATGCCTGAGAATGAGCAGCAGGCATTAATAGCCAGTGCAATTTCCTATACCCCGCTTTTCACTTGATTTGAAAGCTCATATAACAAGGCACAATCATCTTCCATTCAGCCTGGAAGGTGATTGTGCTTGCCAGTCTGTATGTTTCAGTTTCTTCCTGGCTATTTCCTAAACTCTCAAAATTCCCTATTGACTCATTGGAATATATGTTCTATAATATGTTCAATAAATAGAACGAATATTCTATATGCAGAATTCTTTCATCAGATAGGCCAGGAAGTTGATAAGGAGGTTTGGTCATGAATCTTTCAGGTGCACGTTCAGGCGGCAGGTTCTTCCCTGCAATCAGGAAGCTGAACATCCAGCCCAGTGTGGTGTTCGGCATCGTCATTTTTTCGGCTTTGCTGGCCTTTGAAATGTTCAACTACAGCACAACGGATTTCGCCTTGCGGGATCTTTTGGGCGAGTTGAAATTTATCGGCATTCGCTGGGCAACCATCCTGTCAATCGCATTTTGTCTCATCGATTTTGCCGGCATTGCGCGCATGTTCACACCTGAACAGGGCCGGGATGAACCCAAAGAAATATGGTATCTATTTGGGGCATGGTTCCTGGCGGCTACCATGAATGCTCTGCTGACCTGGTGGGGTGTTTCCATGGCAATCGTCTCTCACAATGTTTTGAGCACTGCGGTAATCAATCCTGCTACCCTGACCAAAGTAGTACCGGTTTTTGTAGCCCTGTTGGTTTGGGTGATCCGTATTCTGATCATCGGTACTTTGTCCATCACTGGAGAACGGTTATTATGGGGCCACAAGCAGCCAGCCCGCAATAATTATTCTCCTGCCAACCTGCCGCTGAACAACCCCAGCCGCATGACACGCCCGGCTTCGGCCGCCGCACCCCGTGCAGCTGCTCCCCGCACTCCTCTGCGCAACAATGATATTGGCTCGCATCGGCCTGAACCAACTTACCATAGTCTCTCCGCCAGCGGCGGCGACCACACTTCCAATTACAATCAGGCACGCAAGCTCTAACTGGTTTCACCCAGAGTAACAGGTTGGAGCCAAAATAAAAAAGCGCCTCTTTTCCCTGAAGAGGCGCTTTTTGTTACGGATGTTCGTTTCTATTCTTCTTCTTTGAGGATATATCCCACACCGCGCACGGTCTGGATCAAACGCGCTTCGCCTTGTTCCTCCAGCTTTTGGCGCAGGTAACGCACATACACATCCAGCACGTTGCTGGTGCCGCCAAAATCATAACGCCATACCCGGTCAAAAATCACATCGCGGGTCAAGACTTGGCGCGGGTGACGCAAGAATAATTCCAGAAGATCAAATTCCTTGGCGGTCAGCGAGATCAAACGGTCTGTACGGTGGACTTCGCGGGTTTGCAGGTTCATGCTCAAGTCTGCGAATATTAGCACCGGTGTGCGCTCTGCCTGGGTACGCCGCAGCAAGGCCCGCACCCGGGCGAGCAGTTCATCCAGCTCGAAAGGCTTGGTCATGTAATCATCAGCGCCGGCGTCCAGCCCTTGCACGCGATCATCCAGGGCGTCATTGGCTGTCAACATCAGGATCGGCATGGTGCAGCGAGACCGCAATTGCTGGACGACTTCAAGACCGCTCATACCTGGCAGCCGCCAATCCAGCATGACCAGCGCCGGGTCATGATTCTCGGCGATGATTACCCCGGTTTCACCTTCCTGGGCGGTTTCGACCTGGTATCCCGCCTGGGAGAGAGCCTTCTCCAGAATCCTGGACAAAGTTTTATCATCTTCGATGATCAAAATTTTCTCATCCATCTGCCCCTCCATATGCATAATATACCATAACCATGAATAATAGCAAATCTTTTTCGCCACCATTTTTAAGGGTTCTTTGAAAAATAGCATGATACGGCAGAATGTTAGGGTGTTTGTGGCGTGGAGCGCCACTAATACCCCACCAAACTCTTCTTCCATGGCAATCCGGAGTTCCTTTTTAAACTTCTTTCAGCTTGTCACTTTTTAATGCGCTATAATCACAGACATGAAGACATCAAACATGACACCACCGCGCTGGATCGATCATAAAGACAGTTTTTCTGCCATGCTCAGAGACTTGCAGGAATGTCAGATACTGGCCGTGGACACCGAATCTAACAGCCTGTTTGCTTATCAGGAACAGGTTTGCCTGATTCAGTTCTCCACCGAGACCGTTGATTATCTGCTGGATCCTTTGGCTCTGAGGGACCTTTCACCACTGGGTGAGATTTTCAACAACCCGCAGATCGAGAAGGTGTTTCACGCTGCAGAATATGATCTGATCTGCCTGAAACGCGATTATGGTTTCAGCTTCAGCAATCTTTTTGACACCATGCTGGCCTGTAGAATTCTCGGCCGCGAGAACCTTGGCCTGGCATCCATTCTGCGTGAAGAATATGAATTTGAAGTGAACAAACGCTTTCAGCGGGCAGATTGGGGAATGCGGCCACTGAAACCAGAGATGCTGGAATATGCTCGTCTGGATACGCACTTTTTGATTGATCTGCGTCACCGCCTGAAGGCAGATCTGATTGCGAAGGAGCGCTGGCCGCTTGCTCTGGAGGACTTTGAACGCCTGTGCAGTGTCAGTGCCCAGGCAACCGCGGACGATCAGGACAAATGCTGGAAGGTGCTGGGCAACAACAAGCTGACTTCCCAGCAGTTGGCCGTGCTGCAAGCCTTGTGTGAATATCGTGAGCAGCGCGCCAAATCTGCCAACCTGCCGGTGTTCAAGGTGCTCAATGATGCCACCTTGCTGGCGATTGCCAAAGCCCTGCCCGAAGACCTGCAAGCCATGCTGGCTGTGCCCGAATTGAGTCCCAAGATCATCCAGCGTCATGGGGCACATCTGGTGAAGGTGGTGAAAAATGGCATGCTGCAAAAGCCTTACCGGCAGGCAGTCCGCCATAAACGGCCAGACAATGGCTACATGCTGCGCGTGGAAGCTCTGCGCAACTGGCGAAAGAAGACAGCCGCCCACATTGGTGTCGCTTCTGACGTGGTTTTACCGCGCGATGTGCTGTATGCCATTGTCAATGCCGGCCCGGATGATCTGAAGGGATTGGAGGCTGTCCTGGCCGATCTGCCCTGGCGTTACGCCCATTTTGGCAGTCAGATCCTGGCAGCCCTGCAAAATGCCGACCAACCAGACAAAGAAACTGTTTTAAAGCTGGAGGATGAAAACGATGAAAATTCACTTTAACGGCGCAGCGCAAACAGTTACCGGCTCACAGCATCTGCTGGAGATCAATGGACACCGCCTGCTGCTGGAATGCGGCCTGTTCCAGGGCAGACGCAGTGAATGTTATGAGTGCAATCAGCGCTTTGTCTATGATCCCAGGAAAGTGGATGCGGTGCTTTTATCACACGCGCATATCGACCACAGCGGCAACCTGCCCAACCTGGTGAAAAACGGTTTCCGCGGGCCGATTTATGCCACTGAAGGCACCAGCGCCCTGGCAGATGTGATGCTGCGTGACTCAGGGTATATTCAGGAAGCGGATGTCAAATTCGTCAACAAGAAACGGCGCAAAAGAGGCCTGCCACCGATTGAACCGCTGTACACCATCGAGGATGCCGAAGAGGCTGTGCAGCAATTCCACCCGGTGGATTATGAGCAACGTTTTGAGCCGATTCCCAGTGTGACCGTGCAATTTGTGGAAGCGGGGCACATTCTCGGCTCGGCAGGTGTGGTGCTGGATATTGAGGAGAACGGCCGCAAGCTGCGCCTGTGGTTCTCGGGAGATATTGGCCGCGAAGACCTTCCCTTATTGCGGGACCCGGTGCTGCCGGAAGGTGTCGATTATCTGATCATGGAAAGTACATATGGCGACAAGATCCACCGCGACCCTGAAGAAGCCTATATCGAATTCCGCGATACAGTCAAGCGCACCGTGCAGCGCAGCGGCAAGATCATCGTCCCGGCTTTTGCTGTGGGACGTACCCAGGAACTGGTCTATGACCTGAACCGCATGATCGCCGAGAAAGAGATCCCCCGCATTCCGGTGTTTGTGGACAGCCCGCTGGCGGTGAATGCCTCGGATGTGTTCCGGAAATTCTCCAAATATTTTGATGAAGAGACCCGCGAGTTTATCAATTCTGGCAACCACCGCGCCCTGAGCTTTGAAGGTCTGACCTACACCCGCTCGGTGGAAGAATCCAAGGCGCTGAATGATCGAAAAGACCCCATGGTCATCATCTCGGCTTCGGGCATGGCCGAAACCGGACGCATCCTTCATCATTTGCGCAACAATATTGAGGAACCGCGCAACACGATCTTGATCGTCTCATGGCAGGCGCCCCATACCCTGGGCCGCCGCCTGGCGGAACAGGAAACGCGGGTGCGCATCTTCGGCGAGGAATTCAAGCGCAAGGCGGAAGTGGTGACCATCGGCGGCCTTTCGGCTCATGCCGGGCAGGACATGCTGCTGCGCTATGCCCAGGCTTCACAGGCCAGCCTGAAACATATCTTTCTGGTGCATGGCGAAGAGCGCGGCGCACTGCCCTTGATGGAAAAGATGCGCCAGACTGGCTTTGATTCGGTATCTTTTCCCGAGCGCAACGAGGTCGTGGAAATTTAAGGCCAAGTCTGCTATAATTGGCCTGCTTAACCAGCAAATGGAGAGGTGCCAGAGTGGTTGAATGGGGCGGTCTCGAAAACCGTTGTGGCCTTCATTGGTCACCGTGGGTTCGAATCCCACCCTCTCCGCCAGAGACATGCAGGCCGGTGTAATCACCGGCCTGCATGTCTAATAAGTACGCACTGCTGTTGAAGTGTGAGGTCGGAATGAACCCCTGCCCTTGTTAAAGCAATTGTTTTAACCATTCCAAATTCTGTGCCTGGGCTGACGGCTCAAGCCGCAACTGGTTTGTTCCCAGGTAGGCAAGGAAATGCCGGAAAGCCTCCTGCAGTGCGCTCTGCATTTTGCTGGTGACTTCTACATCCGCTTCCCACCACCAGTTCTTGATCAGCAGTGCCCCGCCCTTTTTCTCCCGACCGGGTTCAAAGCGGGCTACAAAGCGGTCGCCGTACAGCACCGGCAGCACGTAATAGCCATACTGGCGTTCATTAGCCGGTTTGTAAACTTCCCAGCGGTAAGAGAAATTGAACAAGACTTCAATGAAACGCCTGTCCCAGAGCAGGTTGTCCAGCGGGGCCAGGATGGCCGCCTGGGGCTGGCTGCCGTTGGTGCTCAGGCTTTCCTGTAGTGTGGGCAGGTCCTGACGGCGCAGGTAGCATGGCTGGTTCCAGCCGATGATCTGCACTTCAGCCAGTTTTTCTTCTGCCAGCAGGCGTTCCATTGCCGCCTGGCGTTCACGGCTCTTGAGACCGGCAATGCCCACCCAGGCATCGCCAGGTTTATTCCATAACAGGCCCACCCCGCCGATGCGGCGCTGCACAGCCCAGGAGTAAAATTCTTCCTGGTTCTGGTTGGGATCGTCCGCTGCCAGCAGATCAGCCGGCAGGTGACGACTGGCAAGGTCATACACTTTGCGGGTATGTACCCGGTGATGAATGACCAGCTCACCCCAGAAGCACATGCTTTCCAAAGCTGCCCGCGACAGACGGGTGGGTGCCCAGGGCCAGTCCACGATCTGGTCAAAATTGAGATCCAGGGATGACAGCGGCCCTCGCTCTTGCAGGGCGGCGCGCACCTGGGGCAGCACAGCATGGATGGCATGTTCCGGGCCGCCCCATTGGCGCAGGGTAGCCTCTCGACCGCGTTGGAAAAACGGCCAGTCCTGCACGCGGTAGATCGACATGACCTTGTCCCAGCCATCCAGCAATTGGCGTTCCTTGTAAAGCAGCTCTTGCAGCAGGGAAGGGCGGAAATCTGCCACCCGCGCTTGCAGCACCAGTTCGGAGTTGTGACCCACAATGTTCAAGGGGTCAAATTGAATGCAGCCGACCCGCTCAAAATGGGCCAGTATGCCGGCCTTGCCGCGGGCTGTGCGCGGCGGCCAGAGTCCCTGGTGCTGCAAAAGGAAGCGCCGTGCCTGTTGAAGGCTGATCTCCAGTTTTTCCATATTCCAAACTCCCGGCGGGTGGATGTTCCCTGTGGCTCTTAAAGCTGAACGATTTTCTGAATGCATTAAGCATAACACACCTTGCCAGAAAATAGAAATTATTTTCTATTTTCTGGGCGTGACTTTTTAAAACTAGACCCACGCCCTGGCTTTGAAATGAAAGGTTTGTAAAAAATTAAGTGAACTTGGGAAAGCCATCATTTCCAGGGTTGCATTGAAAAAGACCCGCAACAATTCTTGGCGAGACTTGCCCCTGCTGGTACATGGTGCTATAGTATTCCAGGCGGGATCAGAATAGTGATACGAGATGAATGCTCATCAATTTTCAACATGGAAGCAAAAGATCATGCAAAGGCAGGCATTTCTGATTGCCTTGAGCTTTGCCGTGTTTCAATCCCTGCTGGAAGAATGGATGTTTCAAAACCCCGAGGAGGGGCATCAATTGTTGCGGAATTTGCAGCAAGGTGGAACTGGAAGGACGTGGTTCCTGGTCACCGGCCTGGTTTCTTTCTTCTTGCTGGTCTTTTTTGCCTGGTTTGCGTTGAGCCTTCCCCGCCGCTGGCGCTGGGCGCCGTTTGTAGTTTTTTCGCTGGCCGTGCTGGTAGTGTTCAATTATTGGCAGCTTTTCCACCGAGAATTTGTTCCGGGAGATATCACGACTGCCATCACTGCCCCGCTGAGCATGTGGAACGCTTCGATGAGCATTTATTTTTCCCCATGGTCATTGCTGCCTCTGCTGGTATTTGGAGGGATTTTATGTCTGCCCGGGCAGCCATCCAAAAAAGGGACGCTGGGTTTGGCAGCAGCCATGGCAGCCTGCATTGTGCTGAATATTTTGGCGGCCTGGCTCTCCCCGGTGGTCAATTGGGGTACTTCGCTGCCAAAATTTTACCGGACGGTGGTACAGTGGAGCATGGCGGATGTGCGCTATGTGTCGCGGCTGGAGGTGAATTACAGATCAACCACCCGGCCAGAAAACAATATCGTCCTCATCATTGATGAAAGCATTCGCAGCGACCATCTCAGCCTGAACGGCTACGAGCGGCCCACTACGCCATTTCTGGATGAACTGGCCGCAACCACAGACATGGTACATAATTGGGGGACGGTCTCTGCCGGAGCCACATGCAGCATCCCTTCCAACCCGTTGTTGATCAGCGGGGTGATCGTTCAACCGGATGTGCAGGAAGAATTGCATGAGTTGATGAGGCAATACCCAACCATCTTCCAGTATGCCAAAGCGATGGGTTATCAAACGGCCTATCTGGATGCACAAACCAATTATTTGTGGAACGGCTTGAGACCGGAAGACCTGCAATTTGTGGATGAATGGATTACAGTAGATGACCTGGGCGGCGGGCTGGCTGTGGATCACCATGCGGCCGATTTTATCTTCAACCGGGTCAGCCAGTCCAGCGGCCATTTCATTGTTCTCAATAAACACGGCGCCCATTACCTCTATGAAGATTCCTATCCGCCTGAAGAGGAGATTTGGGCGCCTGCTCCCACGGATTATCAACAACAACCCGAACTGGTCAGCAATGTCTATGACAACAGCATCCACTATACAGTGAACGGATTCTTTCAGCGTCTGCGCCTGGGTGAGGAAGCTGCTGTGCAAAACACTTTCTACATTTACACATCAGACCATGCCCAGACCCTGTTTGAAAATGGTGTCAACTGGCTGCACTGTAACTACACCAAAACCGAAGCCTCTGTGCCGCTGCTGCTGATCGGTAATGTGCAGCAGCAGCTGGATTACACCTATGCTGCCAGCCACGCCAATATCTTTGCCACCCTGCTGGATTTGATGGGTGTCCCCCGGGATGCTCGCCTTATCGAGTATGCGCCCTCCCTGTTCGATGCTCACGCCGGGTTAAACCGACCAAGGTTTTTCCTCTCTGGTGGAGGGCTTATTGTCCCCTTTGATTAAAGAAAAACACACCTCGTATCATGCATGATGCTGAGGTGTGTTTCAGTTGCCACCGACATTAGTTTGAGTGCTGCGGGCTAAACTTCCTCCATGGCAGGCAGCATGCCTTCCAGAATGAACTCCAGCGCCATGGTATGGCTGCAACGCCCTCGCGTTTGGAAGAAATTACAGCTGCATGTCCACTCGCCATCCTGATAGGACACGCGATGGACATTGTTCTCGCCAGATACGCTTACCTCAAAGGATTGGAACTGAAAGCGGTCGCGGCCTTCTGCCGCATACCTTTTGGCCTTTTCAATCTTTCCGATCATACCAGAGTCCATTAGATTCAATCTCCTTTACTGGTCAGGGATAAAAACAAGACACGCCATGCACCGGCGTGCCTTGAGACTTATGTATCCAGTTGTCTTTCGCTAAATACTTGCATATCGTTAATTGCTTCCTTTCGGTATCCATATCATAGTATACCTGGAGCTGAAAGTCAACCGCCAAAAAACGGAAATGCATCCTTTTCCTCGAAATTCACAAGGATTTTACAGGTTTGGCGGGAATGATTTTGCCATGGCATTCTCAAGAAAGCTTGACATTTACGATTTTCCAAAACAGTGAAGGTCAGCCAGATCAAAGTAGATGCAAAATGCTGCTGACAAAAAGCTCCCCTTCCCGCAGAAGAATGAATTGGGATTCGTCACGCAAGCAGCGGGGAGGGGAGTTCGAGGGGTGGGGTGAATAAACCCTGGTGATG
>JAGVAB010000058.1 GCA_020060485.1 Anaerolineales bacterium | reverse complement strand
CATGGCATTCTCAAGAAAGCTTGACATTTACGATTTTCCAAAACAGTGAAGGTCATCCTGATCAAAGTAGATGCAAAATGCTGATGATAATGGATTCCTCCCCCGGCCTATGAAGTTTGATCTACAAATCCAATCCGTGCCGGGGGAGGAAAAGAAACGTGCGGGGTGAATAAACCCCGGTGATGCACAGACCGTCTTTCGTCCGGCCTCGTGCCATCAATAAAAGAAACAAATGGAAAATTAACTTTGAGAAAGCCATGGGTTGCTCACAAACCAATTTTGACAAATATACTGATGTATGGTAAGATTACTTTTGTTAAGATTGTTATAAAGCCGGATTTCCGGCCGAAGGTTTATTTTTGTTCAATGCGTTTTTCCAATAACGAAGGATGATGGACGATGTGTACTGCCCCGGCCGAACTCTATGGCGGGGCATGTTTTTTATTAGATTGAATCGATGACCGCAGGGAGGACACCCAAATCACTGTTTTCTCTGAACGGTTTTAAATTTTGTAGAATTTTTGTATATTGAGGTTAGAAAAAAATGAAAAAGAAAACATTGCGCATCCTCCCCCTGGGGGGCTTGGGAGAGGTTGGCCGCAACATGATGGTGTACGAGTACCAGGATGACATCCTGGTGGTCGACACCGGTCTAATGTTCCCGGACAATGACATGCTGGGGGTGGATTACATCATCCCGGATTTTGAATATCTGAAATCCAAAGCAGACAAGATCAAGGGCATTGTCATCACCCATGGGCATGAAGACCATATTGGCGCCATTCACCACGTTTTGCAAGATATCAATGCACCCATATACGCCACCCCGCTGACCCGCGGCCTGCTGGAAGTCAAGCTGGCCCGGCGCGGGCTGATCAAAAATGCCGACCTGCGCACCGTGCGGGCCGGCGAGATCGTACAAATCGGGGCTTTCCAGGTGGAATTTTTCCACGTGGCACATTCCATCCCGGATGCGGTCGGCCTGGGCATTCAAACCCCGGCCGGCTTGGTGGTACACACTGGCGACTTTAAGTTTGACCAGACCCCGGTCGACAACTGGCCGACCGACTTTGCCAAGCTGGGCGAATTCAGTCAGCGCGGCGTGATGGCCCTGCTCTCCGATTCGACCAATGCCGTTGATCCCGGTTGGACACCCTCTGAACGGGTGGTTGACCAGGGCTTTGAAAAGGTCTTCAATGAAGCCAATGGACGCATCATTGTCGCCAGTTTTGCCTCTCTGATCTCACGCATGCAGCAGGTGGCAAATGCCGCCCAGGCACATGGCCGCAAGCTGGCCTTCTTTGGCACCAGCATGGTGGATAATGCCAAGATGGCCCAGGAATTGGGTTATCTGGACATTCCTGATGAAGTCCTGATCAATGGTGACCAGGCCCTCAAGCTGCCCGATCACGAGGTGGTGTTGATGTGTACCGGCTCTCAGGGCGAACCAAATTCAATCATGGGGCGGCTTGCAATGGGCACCAACCGCCGTTTTGACATCATGCCCGGCGACACCGTGGTGCTTTCCTCCGAGCCCATCCCCGGCAACGAAGAGGCCGTCTATCGCATCATCAATCGCCTTTTCCAGCGCGGCGCCAACGTGATCTATGGCAGCCTGGCCCCGGTACATGTTTCTGGTCATCCGGCTCAGGAAGAATTGAAATTGCTGCTCAACCTGGTGCGCCCCAAATATCTGATCCCCATCCATGGCGAAGTACGCCATCTGCGCCAGCACGCCACCCTGGCCAATCAAGTCGGCATTCTGGATGAAAACATTGCCGTTATTGAAAATGGTCAGGTGGTTGAATTCCATGATGGCCATATGCGCCTGGCGGAGCGTATCCCCATCTCTTATGTCTTTGTGGATGGTTCCGGCGTGGGCGATGTCGGCCCGGAGATCATGCACGAGCGCGAAGACCTGGCCCAGGACGGCATTCTGGCCGTGCACCTGGTATTGAACAAGTACAGTCAACGCCCGATCGCCCCGCCGGCAGTCGCCAGCCGCGGCTTCATTCTGGACAGTGAGTCGAATGGCATGCTGGATGAGGTTGTGCAACGCATCTCGCAGACCCTGGACGAAAAACCGGAAGACCTCGAACGGGCTGTTGTCAAGACTGTGCGCACCTACATCTATGGAGAAACGCACCGTTCCCCGCATATTCTGGTAACCACCAGCGAGATTTAACCAATTGGCATCAACCCAAACCTGCCGTACAATAAACTTGTGCGGCAGGTTTTTTTACCCCCCTGACCACCAAAACAGTACACACAATCCAGCAGGCAAGTTAAAACAAAAGGGTTAAAACCGCAAACTCGAAGGAAGAATGTATGCGCACCATTGAAGTCATCCCGCACAACCCGGCCTGGGCACAGTTGTTCACTCTCGAAGCCCACCTGCTGCAGCCGGTTTTCGCCGAGAACCTGGTGAACATCTACCATATCGGCAGCACTGCCATTCCCGGCATTCATGCCAAACCGGTGATCGACATTCTGCCGGTGGTGAACGATGTCGAAGCGGTGGATGCCATCAACCCGCAGATGGAGGCCCTGGGCTATCATCCCAAAGGCGAGTACGGCATTCCCGGGCGGCGCTATTTTTTCAAACAAGGTGTTAGCGATCATTCCCACCATGTGCATGTTTTTCAGCACGGCAACCCGGAGATCAAGCGCCATCTGAACTTCTGCGCCTACCTGCGCGCCCATCCTGAAGATGCGCAGACCTACAGCCAACTGAAGCTTGCCTTGAGCCGCCAGTTCCCGCATGACATTGACAGGTATACCGAAGGCAAAAGCGACCTGATCCGCACGCTGGACGAGAGGGCGCAAAAATGGGCCGAAATACAATAATCAAAGCAATATTGCTGCTGGCACTCGCCGGGTTGGGCGCAGGCTGCCTGCCGCAGACCGAGAACAGCACCGCGCCGTCTCTGTCACCATCAGTTGCAGGCGATAACCTCTGGCAGCCTGCGCCCGGCACAAGCTGGCAATGGCAGCTCACCGGCGATTTCGATGCCTCAATTGAAGCTGAAGTGTATGATCTTGACTTGTTCGAGACCTCACCGGAAACTGTGGCTGGTCTTCACGCGCGGGGTAAGCGCGTCCTCTGCTATCTGAGCGCCGGTTCACAGGAGGACTGGCGGCCGGATGCCGGGGATTTTCCAAAAGAAATCATTGGCCGCAGCTACACCGGCTGGCCGGGCGAACGCTGGCTGGACATCCGGCGCATTGACCTGCTGGCGCCCATCATGGGGGCGCGCCTCGATCTGTGCGCCGCCAAAGGCTTTGACGGTGTCGAAGCCGACAACCTGGACAGCTACCAGGCTAAAACCGGCTTTCCGCTGACCGCGGCCGACCAACGAACCTATGTACTATGGCTGGCCAACGCCGCTCACCAGCGCGGCCTGTCCATCGGCCTGAAGAACAACCCCGAACAGGCTGATGAATTGCTGCCATATGTTGAGTTTGCCATTACCGAAGATTGTTTTGCCCAGGGCTGGTGCCAGAGCATGTCGCCATTCATAGAGGCTGGCAAAGCTGTTTTTGCGGCAGAATACACCGACACAAAAACCGATCTGGCAGAAATATGCCCCCCGGCCAGGGAACTGCATTTCAGCCTGATCCTTAAGCAGCGCGAACTGGACGCCTGGCAGGCAGGCTGCCCCTGAATGCACCAATAATCTATGCGCATTAATTTCTCAAGGCAAATAATCACCATGCAGACTGAAAAGAATCCGGGCGGCTCAAAACCGAGCCGCCCAGTGAACATTGATTTTCTGATCTACTGAATGAAACTGATTGTCTTTTCAGTACAAAAGCCGCCCAGATCATCCAGCCCGCAGACTTTGATGGTGGCTGTCAGGCTTTGACCGATCAACTGGGAATCAAATTTCGTCGAACTGATATAGGCAGTTCCTCCCGGGGTAATTTCAGCCACCGCCAATGATATGCAGTCACTGGATCCCCCAAATACATTACCGCTGTTGGTAGTGGTGGTACCAGCTGTATTATTCTTCAATGTCAAATGGTACGAGCTCAAATTGATCCCGCCGGTATTCTCTATCTTGAATTTCAGATAATACCCGCTAGGGGCCGGAAATGCGCAGTTCTTCTGCCCGCTGTAACTGACATCCGCCTTGGCCTGAATTAAGACCAGGGGAGTGATGAGCAGCAACGGCGGGATGACGATGCCGCCTGCGGGAACTGCCTTGATCTCAACATAGAATGTACTGTTGCCGCTGGCGCCAATACCAAACACCTGGCCATCCGAGCTTTTCAACCTGAATTCGCCTTTGTACGTTCCAGCAGTGTTGGGAGCAGTCAGATTGACAGATACATCCACCGACTGGCCGGGGGCTACCGTGCCGCCGGTCAAGACCACCTCATCCGGTGCATTCATCCGGTCGCCATGCGAGAAGACCAGGCGATAGCCGGAAGTCCAGGTGCAGGAACCGGAATTTTGCAGCCGCCAGGTCTTCACAAAACCTTTGTTCACCTCCACCTCACTGCCATCGGGATAAGTCACATCAGTAACAAAACTGGCCCGGTTACAGGGAATGGTCGTTGCAGTAGGCGGCAAGGTGCTGGTGGAGACATTGGTAGCCGTGGCGGGCGGCGTCTGGGTGGGTTCAGCGGTAGCAGTGTTGCCAGCCGTGGCTTGTAAAGTCGCCGCAGCGGTTTCTGTAACCGGCCGCGCGGTAAGCTCGGCCGCCACGGTTTCAGCCACAGCGGTGGCCTTTTCTTGCTCCTCGCCATTGACCGCCTGCCAGGGCATATTACAGGCCAGGGTAACCATGCCCAGCATGACAATGATCCATACCAATCTCTTGAAATTATTCATGTTCTTATCCCTCCGCATCTGAGCAGGCAAGAGACGATCCAGAATGAAACCGCAAAAGCCAACGAATATTTCTACAACTTGTATCTAAATTATAGGCATTGTCTGGGTTGAATGCAACAGGCAAACACCATCACTATATTCCGCGCTGCCATAATTTGATGATAGTATTTCTGTACACTTTGTGCAACAGGTAAATGTTAAGAAAGAACTAAGACCGCCCGCAATGTCTGAAATGTGTATTGCCGGGCTTTCTGAAATTTGCCGTGAAAAAGATGTTTTTTGGGGGTGTTTTTTGGCGGGAGCACTCAAAGGTTGTTAGATGGCCAACGGTAAAATAGCCCGACGGGCAGCCAGGTGATCCCATTGATCGCTGAGCCAGGCAGCCCTGGCTTTG
>JAGVAB010000120.1 GCA_020060485.1 Anaerolineales bacterium | reverse complement strand
GGCCAATGACCCCGGTTTCCGTACATCGCCGGGGTTTCTGCACCCCACCCCTCAAACTCCCCTCCCCGCGAGGTGCTTGACGTGTGATCTTCATTCTTTTGCGGGAAGGGTAGCTTTTTGTACTGTGTTGAGCAGCTTCGCTGCTCAACACAGTACGGTTTTTCCCTCCCCCGGCCGGTACGCCAGGAATGAAAATTGGATCAATACCGGGGGAGGGATGATGGGAGGGGTAAATCATCACCGGCATTTTGCAACTGATTTGGACTGAATGTATTCCACTGCTTTCGAAAATTTCTTTTGTCAAGCTTTCTTGAGAATGCCATAGAGGGGGAACCTTTTCGATTCTTTGGGAAGTAGCATAATGCGTAGCAGGGTGGCGTCAGGCAAGCTGCATAATATAAAACTCGTAGCCATACCAGGCAGAATATTTACGGTACAGGTCCACTTCCAGCAGCTCTTCATCCAGCATGGCTTGTTTCTCAGCATCATCCTGGTACTTTTCCTGAAGCATGGCCACCCGTTCCAGCAAGGGAGCATAATATTCCTGCAACCAGCAGGATTCTGGCAGGGTAAAATGCCCCAACACGCGGTAACCCAGCGACTCAATCGTTTGCAGATTCTCGCTCACCAATCTCATGCCGGGATAGGCTGCATGCCAGAATTGGAAGATTTCTTCCGGCGGGTTGGCTTGTAACCAGGAGGCCTCTGTTACAGCAATGCAGCCGCCCGGTTTGAGAAGCCGCCGCCAGGCAGCCAATCCCTCGGCAAAGCCCATGATGTAGATCGCCCCCTCCGACCAGATGGCGTCAAAGCTGGCATCTGGAAAACCGAGAGCTTTCATCGATTGATTGCAGACAACTATCTGCGACCCCAGTCCTTCGGCAGCAGCCTGCGCTTGCAGGCGGTCGAGAAAAGGCTGATGGGTGTCAACCGCGGTGATCATGCCGCCTGTCCGGCGGGCCAGTTCCCGGGTCTGCACACCCGGCCCACAGCCCACGTCCAGAATGGCAGGAGCTTCGGGCAGGTAAGGCTGGAACAAAGCCAGCGCCTTGCGGGTGGACGCGTTATCACCCGGCCCTTCGCGCGGCAGATCCTGGTGTATCTCGAAAAAGAATTCCATAGCAGCCTCCTGTTTTGTGTTCAATTCAAAAAATCCAGCAGCCCCCGGCAAAGCTCGTGCGGTTTTTCCAGAATGAGCATATGCCCGCCCTTGGAAATGATCTTCAAACCGGCTTTTTTGATCTTTTGCGCCAGATAGCGCGCCTGATAGGGCGGGGCCAGCCGGTCGTGATCGCCGCCAGCCACCCATGTGGGCGCCTTGATCTGGGCAACCTTGTCCCGCACATCAAAGCGGGAACAAGCCAGCCAGTCACCATACAACACCCCCTGGCGCATTTCAGCAACCTTGCCCATCACCAGTTCCTGCAGGTTGGCATCTGCTTGCGGGCCAAACAAGACCCCCCGCATCAGACCGATGCCTTCTTTTAACGAGGTAGGATTGGACAACGCTGTCAAAATGTCAGACGGAATATCCAGCGCCGCACCGCCGGAAATGACAGCCAGCCGGGCCACCCGCTCCGGGTGGTGCAGGGCCAGGGTCAGGGCGATGGCCGCACCCATCGAGTGTCCTACCAGTGAAACCTGATAAAAGCCCAGTCCGTTCATGAAATTAACCACACTTTCGGCGTAAGCATCAATCGATTGCAGGGCCACACTTTCCGAGCGGCCGTGACCGGGCAAGTCCAGGGCAATCACCCGCTGGCCGGGCAGGCGGCGTATCACCGCTGGCCAGCACAGCCGGTCGCTGCCCGCTCCGTGCAGAAGGATCACCGGCGGCTGTGAAAGTGGCCCGCCTTCGTGGATGGAGCAATACATTCCATTGGCAAATGGCATGATGATGTCCTCTTCGTTGTTAACAATCGTTAGCCAGGGATGGTTTTTTCCATTCAGACAAAATATAAAAGACGATGAAGATCTTCCCCCATCGCCTGTGTCGTTTTTGTTTTCCGGTTGTGTTTTTCAGGACACGGTGATCAAACCTCGCACCAGCCGGTCGGTGGCTTCTTCGGTGAGCGGGATCAGCACCCGCACGCGGGTACCCTTGCTGGGCAGTGACTCAACTCTCAACAGGCCATTGATCAACTCGGAACGCTCCTGCAAATTGACCATACCCAGACTGCCGCGTTGCTCATAAGAACTGGTCACTTCATCCACGTTGAATCCCACGCCGTTATCCACAATCTCCAATGCAGCCACGCTGTTCACCTCATCGGGCAAAAAACGCAGGCGCACCTGGATCAGGGAAGCCTGGGCGTGTTTGCGGGCATTATTGACCGCTTCTTCGGCAATATAGAAGATCACGGTTTGCTTGCTGATATCCAGCTTGCTGACCACGGCTTCATCCACACTGACCTTGACATTCTGTTGATAGGTTTCGTGCATCTTGCCAGCCATGGCTTCCAAAGCGGCGGTCAAACCCTGGGATTCCAGCACCAGCGGGCGCAAGGTGAACAGCATGTGGCGGATCTCCTGGGTGGTGCGGCGGGCCAGATCCTCGATGCTTTCCAGTTCCGGCATCAGCTCGTCAAAGCGCTCCAGTTCCAGCATCTTGCGCACAATGTTGATGCGCATGGCAATTGAAGACACAGACTGGGTGGGACCATCATGCAGGTCACGCGCCAGATGCTTGCGGGTAATCTCCTGGGTCTGCAACAGCACCTCTTTTTCTTCCTGCAGCTGCTGGAAGAGGCGCGCATTTTGAATGGCAATCACCGCCTGGTGGCTGAGCATCTCAAGCATCTCAACCCGTTCATCGTCAAAGAACTCTGCTTCCGGGTGAGCGTAGAGCATCACCCCATAGGCATCCAGACCGCGCAGCAGCGGCAAACACAGGGCACTGCGGCTGCCCTGCAGGATAACAATCTGGCTCAATTCCGGGTCGTTGGCCGGGTCTTGCAAATGCTGCGGCTCACCGCTGGTCAGGGCTGCATGCAGGACACCGGCTTCGGCCGGGAAGGTCTGCTTGAGATCACGCGGCGGCAGCCGCCGGGCCGATTCAACTTTAAGATGCCGGCCGGAAAAGAGCAGTACTGCGCTGACCATATCGTTGGTTCTTGCGCCGCCCAGGATCTGGCTGCTCATGTCCAGTACCGCATCCAGAACCACCTGATAATTGAGGGTGGCGCTCAACGTTTCCAGAACGCTGTAGAAGGCTTGCAAACGCTCGCGTTCCTGCACTTTTGCCAGGCGGTTAACCTCATCCTTGCGGTGAACGGTCACGCGGTAATGCTCCCGCAGGCGTTTCATCAGACTGCTGCATGCCAGACCAAAAAGAGCCGCCATGAGCAGGTTAAAAACAAAGGGTGCAGCCAGAAAGACAGGCGGCATTCCCGGAACACCGAAAAGCAAGCTCCAGCCGCTTTGCAGCAATGCAAGCAGCAGTGCCGCCAGCAAGCTGCCGCGCAGCTCAAAATACAATGCAGTAGAAAGCACCGTCAGCAGACTTGCCCAGGCCAGAGGGCCGAACATGCCGCCTGATAGGGCAAACAAGGTCAGACTAACCAGCCCATCCACCAGGGCATTGATCAAGCGGTGCTGCGGCAGGCGCTGGTTAAGCGCGGTCAGGACGGACACAAAGGTGTTCCACATCACCGCAAACAACAATACAACCGCCAGCCAGAGGTGCAAAGCACCCCCCAGCACCAGTGACACGGTCAGCCCCAGCAATACCAGCCAACGGAAAGAAATGGCGAACCAGTCCGCCAAGTAAGGAAAATCATACTTTCGCATTGCATACAATATAACCCAAAAACCGAAAATGAACAAACTGCATGGTCTCAGGAATTTGGTGAGGTGTTTTCGGCCTGTTCCAATCCCGATGAACCGATTTCACAAGACCGGGCAGCTGTGAAAAACAACCTGCAAAATGAAAAAGCCTCCTGCATGCAGAAGGCTTTGCGGATCACAAACCTGCCCGTCTCAACGGGCCTGCCACAAACGGACTGTGCCATCGGCCGATGCCGAAACCAGCGAACGACCGTCTGGCGAAAAAGCCACCGAACTGATCATATCCAGATGCCCGGACAGGGAGTGCAATTTGGTCTGCTTTTCAAAATCCCAGATCGACAATTCATTAAATTGGGTGATCACCAGCAGGCTGCCATCCGGCGAAAAAGCCAGACTTTGGGAGACTGAATTGCCTTCCACCAGGGTGCCCATGGCCTGACCACTGGTGGCATCCCATATTTTTACGATGGGTGTATATTCGTCATTGACCGTTCCGGCAACGGCAACAGCCAGAAAATGGCCGTCGGGTGAAAGTTCGGCATCGCCAATGAAATCTTCATGTCCCAGGAAAGCCCCCATGCCCCCCGAGGAAATCGTCATCACCTGGGCGCTGCCGCGCGCCACCCAGATCAGAAAGCGGTCATCACTCGAAAAGGTGACTCCATACACTGATGCAGCGGCCTCAAAACCGGTCAACTTCTTGATCTGCTCCCCAGTGGCAGTTTTCCACAAAGTAACGGCAATTTCATCCCAGGAAGATACCGCCACCATCGAGCCATCCGTGGAGAAGACAGCATTGCTGAAGCCGTTATCGGGAGAGATGGTGCGCACGATCTGCCCGGTCTGGATTTCACGCAGTTCCAGATTCATCTGGTCTGATGTGGTAGCCATCAAGCCGGTGCTGGGAGAGAAATCCAGCACGGTGATCGGTTCCTGCACCACCACTGTGGACAGAGTCTCCAGGGTATTTGCATCCAGCAGGGAAAGCCCGCTTTGGGGCGGCTTTTCGTTCTGCGGGTCGATTTGCAGCCAAGCCAAAGCGATCCTTGTACCGTCCTGCGACCAGGTGAGACGGTAGGGGTTTTCGATCTTTATCTGTATGACTTCGCGCAACAGGATGGCCGTCTCCGGGCCAATGATCTGCGGCTCGCCAGCGGGTGCATCGGGCAACTCTCCGTGCGCAGCGGGCTGCGTTTCCGTTTCGGCGGGCACGGCCGGTTCCGGCGCAAGCGGCGCAGGTTCAGATGTTGCAGGTGGCTCGTCCTGGGCAGGAGAAACACTCTGCTGGATCATCTCCAAAACGCTGCAAGATGAAAGCAGCAGGGAAAGCAAAACAAGAGTGGCAAAGATACGCAAGGTGAAGCGGTGCATGAAAACCTCCTTCACAATAGATCATCAAATAACAAGGTGCCGTGTTCACATCGAAAGGGCAAACTTCACTTTGTAACTACTCAGCTCCTCGAAGTAATGTCGCAGCGAGGAGCATGCCTTTGCAACGACATGCCTGAGTAGTTACCTCACTTTTAGTATAAACCCGAATCGGCTGAACTGCGCATCTAACCGGCAGTGAATGCAAGGTTCAAAGTCAATTTTACATTTCCTTCTCCCAATGATGACGCCAAATTACGGGCCAATGAACTCCAGATTCCGACCATTGCCGGGGTTTCTGCACCTCACGTTTGTTTCAGAAAGACCGTGCGCTTCGACATGCTCAGCGTACGGTCTTTGTATTGGGAGGGGGCAGCGTTTGGCACAGATTTTTGGCCGGAAATATGCACAGCCGCCCGTCTTGCGCCGCTTTCTAGCCACAGGTACAATGGAAGCATGGCCGAAAACACGCACAACCTTTTCTTCCGCAATAAAAAGACCTTGCAATTGGCCGGCGCGGCATATGTGGCACTGCACCTGGCCTGGCTGATCTGGGCGCACAAGCCAGCTCTGGAACGTCTGGTGATCGGCAACCTGGCCATGCTGTTCACCTCCTTGCTGGCCGCCGCGGCGGCAGTATGGGTGCGCCGCACCATCCCGGACCAGCCGCGTTTGCAGCGTTCCTGGACCTGGCTGGCCACCGGCCTGGCAATTTGGACCCTGGGTGACCTGCTGCACATTCTGCTGCAAGCCATGCAATTCGCCTGGGACACGCGTTTGATCCCTCTGGAAGTGCTCTATCTGCTCGGCTCACTACCGCTGTGGATCGGCCTGATGATCTATCCCCGTTCACAGCGCCAAACCTTCGGTCGCCTGCAGCTTCTGTTTGACATGACCCTCACCACGGCGGCTGGCCTGACCCTGGTGTGGATCGCCGTTTTGCAGCCCATGCAAACCTGGCTGCCGGGCGGCGGCCGTCCCACGGCCTTCATCTATCCCCTGGCCGACCTGGCTGGCCTGATGCTGCTGCTGAACCTGTTCGTACTGGCCGAAACAGAACGCCTGTCCGCCGCCTTTGGCTGGATCTGCCTGGGGCTGGCAGCCTACGCAGTTACAGACCTGATCTATGCTTCACAGTTGAATGCCGGCCTGTACCAGATCGGCAGCCCGCTGGATGCGGGCTGGGTGCTGGGCGACATGGCATTTTTCATCGGCGCTGCCACGCAGCTTGGCTGGCAAACCGGGATTCGATCGGCGGCGCGCTTGCAGCGCATCCTGTTACGTTTCCAGTTCTACCTGCCCTTGCTGGCCACCCTGGCATTGGGTTTATACACTGTGGGCGAATGGCAAATCGTAGGGATCGCCAACCAGGCCGGTCTGTGGGTCACTGTGGTGCTCAGCCTGGGGCTGATCGCCCGCCAGGGCATTCTGGCAGGCGAAGTGGAAATGCAGCAATATGCCAATCTGGTGAACAGCATTGCCGAACCAGCCTTCGTGTGCGATGAACGCGGCCGCCTGCGTTTGCTTAACCCGGCCCTGCTTTCCGCCGCCGGTTATGATACTTCCCAGCAATTGCTGGGAAAACCTCTGGAATTGATCGTGGAGCAGGAAACAGCACCCTTGCTCAAGGCTGGCCTGGACGGCGGCTGGTCTGGTGAGGCGCTTCTGCGCCGCCGGGACGGCAGCACCTTTCCCATTTCACTGGCCCTGCGTCCGCTGCTGCCCACCGGTGACCGGCGTTTGACCCTGGCCGGTACGGCTCATGACCTGAGCCTGGAAAAACAACGCCAGGCAGAACTGCGCCAGGCCTACGAACAAATTGCCAGCGACCGGGCAGAACTGGAACGCCTGAACGCCGAACTGGAAAACAAGGTTTCTGAAAAAACCGCCAACCTGACCGCCGCCTATCTGCAACTGGAGCAGCAAAACCTGCGCCTGCGCGAACTGGACAAGCTGAAATCGGACTTTGTTTCCATGGTTTCCCACGAACTGCGCTCACCGCTGACCAATATCAGCGGCGGCATCGAGCTTTCGCTGACGGCTGGCAAGAACCTGCCCGAGCGCGTCCACCAAAACCTGAACCTGGTGCAAACCGAGATCCAGCGCCTGACCCGCTTTGTGGAAACCATTCTCGATCTCTCGGCTCTGGAAGCCGGCCGCCTGCCGCTCTACCCCGCCCCCCTGGAATTGCAGGGCATGCTGGAAACCATGCAGCGCCAGCTCAGCCACCAGCCGGACTCTGCCCGTGTGCAATGGCTGATTCCGGCAGACCTGCCCCCGCTGCTGGCGGACGAACAGGCCCTCACCAGTGTGCTCTTCCACTTGCTGGATAACGCCTTCAAATATGCTCCGCACGGCAGCATCCAGGTGCATGCCGCCCCAGACACACAACAACGCATTCAAATCCGGGTGGAAGATGAAGGCCCTGGCATCCCCAACGAAGTCATCCCACTGTTGTTCGACCGGTTTTACCGATCCAACCCCAAAGACGCCCAAACCGTCTACGGACACGGGCTGGGCCTGTACATTGTGCAGCGCTTGCTGGAAGCCATGAACGGTTCGATCCGCGCCGAAAACCGCCAGACGGGCGGCGCCAGCTTCACTTTCTGGCTGCCGCAGGTGGCCGCCAGCCCCAAGGAGGAATCGCAGCATGCCCAATAAACTCTTGCTGGTCGACGATGACCCGACCCTTTTGCGTTTTGTCAGCGAATATCTGGAAGGCCGGGGCTTTGGCATCAATACCGCCGACAGCGGCACAGAAGCCTTGCGGTTGGCCTACCGCGAGCATCCTGATCTGGTGGTGCTGGATGTGATGATGCCTGGCATGGACGGCTGGGAGGTGACCCAACGGCTGCGCGAGCTTTCAGACGTGCCCATTATCCTGGTGACCGCCAAAACGTCTGAGGAGGATAAATTGCACGGCTTCCAGCTGGGGGTGGATGATTACCTGACCAAACCCTTCAGCTTTGCCGAACTGGAAGCCCGCGTCCAGGCCGTACTGGGGCGCGCCCGTCATCTGCCGGCAGTGGAACACAACGTGATCCCCTTTGGCGAGCTGGTGCTGGACCTCGACCGGCACGAGGTGCGGCGCGGCACAGACATCATCCAACTCACCCCGACAGAATTTCGCCTGCTGGAAGTGCTGGCAAAGCGCAAAGGTCAGGCCGTCTCGGAACTGGACCTCATCCTGCAGGTCTGGGAGCGGGAAGCCGAAGAAGAAACTGCCGCCGTGCGGCGCTATATCTGGCTGCTGCGCAAAAAGCTGGAAGCCGACCCGGCCGACCCGCAATACATTCTCACCGTGCGCGGCTATGGCTATCGCCTGGAAGGGTAAAAGATTCCTGTTAGGTTTTTGTGACGAACACGGTGCCATCGACTGGGCAAAACTGGTGGCATTCAACAGCGGGAACTTTGATCTGCTGGAATTCATTCCCCAGCCAGACAGCAGTTGATCCAGAACCTTTCCCCTGCTCCCAAAACCGTGTTTTTGGAAGAAAAAACCCCGGCCTATCAGACCGGGGAATTCTATGATGGCCGGCTTAATGAAAAAACCGACATGTCCAAGCGATTATCCATAAACAGGCGGGCAGCTCCAAAGCGGGGCCGACCTGACGGGAAACAGCCCGCCCTCAAAACAGACGATCTAAAGATCTTTGAGATAGGTGGCCAACAACATCAAAACCAAACCAGCCAGGACCAGCCAGAAGGCCAATCCAGCAAGAGCAGGAATGGTACCCAGGGTGGCCAGAAGGCCAAGCGCGCCAAGGATTACTGCGATCCACCAGGTAATGACTTTCGGTGCATTTAGTCTCATAATTTCATTCTCCTCAAATTTCTACAAGTTCAGATACTTCTCTCTGCCCCGTGATCACACGACCAGCCTCAGAGAGTGCATTGCTTGTACAGACATTATAGCAGAGAAACAAGCGCAGAGCGCATACTAATTGCATGGAATTGCCGATGTACCTGTGACAGCATACCGCTCACAAGCCCCATGAAAATAGACCAGATTTTCAATATGTCAACGAAAATACCGGGCTGCTCACAACGGCAGCGTTTTTGCCCCAATGGTACAAATGTTTTTTCTGTGGATAAGTGCCCTGAAACTGTGGATAAGCCTGTTTGACCTGTGGAGAAACCCTGTTTTTTGGGGAAAGCTACCCGCAATGCCTGCCGGTTATCCACGGCGCGGTCAGCAAGCGGTGGATAACCGGCAGATTCCTGTTGATACATCGTGCAATTTTGTGGAAAAATGGGGATGCTTTTGTGGACAATTTGTCAAAAAACGTGGAAAAGTTATCCAACACCAGTTTACGCCAGATTCCTGTGGAAAAGGCCACGAAAACTGTGGACAAACCTGTCAAAATGGGGGAAAAGCCTCCGCCATTTGTGGATGAAGCGGTAGACAAAAAGGGGATGGGCACCCTTTTTTGCTGGATAAAAACCGATTTTCGGTGGAGAACTGCGCAAACAACCTGCACAACCTGGCCGCGGGTGTGGATAAACACAGCAAATCTGTGGAAAAACAGGGTGCTTCATCTACGGGAACAAACCCTGCCCGAGATTCGTCTTTATTGTACGCAAAAAGAATGCTCGGCTGCAACTTTAACCAACGTTAACCGTAGATTCAAATGCGCATGGGAGTGGAATTTTTATATGTCTGGCAAATGCAGCAATTTTCCGCCCCCAATTTGACGTACAATAATAACGATCAGATTGCATGTGCATTCCGGCCTGCGTCAGCCAGAATGATGCAAAGATTTTTAAGGTGAAGATGATGATAAAAATAAAATTTCTGACGATTGTGAGTATCCTTGTTCTGATGACGGCCTGCGTCATACCGGACCTGTTGCCGGTGCTGCCCACCCCCGACCTGGCCCAAACGGTGAACGCAGTACGCACCGAAGCGGCACTGACAGTTGCCGCCGAAATGCCCGCCCTGGACACGAATACACCCGAACCGCCCACCGCCAGCCCGGAACCTACCTTCACGCCCCTGCCCAGCGACACCCCGCAGCCCACAGAGACACCCCTGCCCACGCTGACCCTCACCAATACACCGACCCTCACCAATACGGCGACCTTCACCACAACACCCACGGCAACCCGAACAGCCACTTCCAGCAATCCCACGCCCAAGATCACCATCATGGGCGTGCAGAAGAACAAAGCTGTCACCGTTCAAACCGGGAATTTCCCGCCCAACCAGGTTTTCACCATCCGCATGGGACCTTTAAGCGGGTTTTCTGGCAACAACAAAGTGACCGGCACCGTTTATTCCGGCTCTGGCGGCACGTTCCTCATCACCACCTTCATTCCTGGTGATTATGCCAATGTGGATAAGCTGACCATTCGCCTGGACAGCAACCTCGGCTTCTACGCCTTCAATGCCTTCGAGAACAAAGACAGCGGAACGGTCGTTTACACTGCCACAGTTGTGCCAACCACAAAATGCGAAGTCTCCATCTCGCCCAGCCTGTATACCATCTTCCCGCCCAAAGCAGACTTTGATGCGGCATGGACGATCAAGAACACCAGTGACAGCGCCTGGGACGTGGCCGCCGTAGATTACAAACACCTCAGCGGCACCGAGATGCAAAAGTACGAAAAATTGTACGATATTCCCAAGACAGTTGAACCCGGGCAATCCATCACCATTGTGGTGGACATGATCGCCCCCGACAAAGCCGGCACCTATTCCACAAACTGGGCGCTGGTCAAAGGCAGCACAGTCCTTTGCAACCTGCCGGTTACCATCGTGGTCAAATAGGCTCTCAATGCTCAGCCGCAGGTCTCTACAGGCCTGCGGCTGTCAATCAAAGGAGAAATTTATGAGCATCGGCATCATCGTCTATTCACAAACTGGCAACACCCTGGCCGCAGCCAGACAGCTCGAGCATGCCCTGGCAGCCAAAGGGCATCAGGCCGCGCTTGAACAGATCGAAACCACACTGCCGGTCAAGCCCGGCGCAGACCCGAATGTTGCCCTGAAGTCTGCCCCAGACGTTGAGCCGTATGAAGTTCTGGTTTTGGCTGCACCGGTATGGGGTGGAATTCCGGCGGCGCCGATGGTCCAATATCTGGAACAGCTTCCCTTGTTGGAAGGTAAACCGATCGCCATCCTCGTAACCGGCTTTTTCCCGCCCGCCATCGGCAGTAAACAAGCCATTGCCCGCATGACAGAAATGTGTGCAGCCAAAGGCGGGAAGATGATCGGTGCAGGGAGTGTCAACCGGCTCACTTTTGGACGCAAACAGAAGACAGCCCAACTGATGCAGCAACTGACAGACTTGTTTTAACCTTTGACAGGCGTGGGCGCATATTTTCGGCTTGTCCGCTGTGTGCCTGTTGGTTTAAAATACACACCTCCCGCGGATTTGAAACCCGCGGGAGGTTGATGATTTAGAACAGATTGAAACCTAGATCCAGCCGCGCAACTCCATGGCCTTGACCACCCGGTCAATGGCCACCATGTAAGCCGCATCGCGCATGTAAACCTTGGCCTTGAGCGACATATCCAGCACGCCCTGGAAAGCCTGGGTCATTTTGGTGTCTTCTTTTTCCAGCACTTCCTGCTTGGTCCAGTAGAAGTTCATGTCGTTTTGCACGCCCTCAAAGTAAGACACGGTCACGCCGCCGGCATTACACAAGAAGTCGGGGATCATGAAGATGCCGCGTTCCTTGATGACTGCGTCCGCTTCGGGGGTGGTGGGGCCGTTGGCGCCTTCGGCGATGATCTTCACCCGGCTGCTGATGTTCTTGACCGTATCGACGTTGATCTGGCCTTCCAGGGCCGCCGGGATGAGCACGTCCACATCCTTGCTGATCCAGGCTTCGGCGTCTTCGATCACATAACCGGCCGCAACAGCTTTTTGCTTGTCAATCGAGCCGTACTGGTCGGTGATGCTCATCAAAAAGTGAGGGTCCACGCCATCTTCTTTGGAAACGGTATAAGGGGCGCGGTCATCGCGGTCCCAGTAGGAAACGCACACCACAGTGCCACCCAGCATTTCCACAAAACCAATGGCCGCATATTGGGCTACGTTGCCAAAGCCCTGAAAAGCCGCCCGGCACTGTTTGGGATCCAGCTTGAGGTACTTCATCGCCTCGCGCACGGTGTAGATCACGCCATAGCCAGTGGCCTCAGTGCGGCCCAGCGAACCGCCGCCGCCCACTGGTTTGCCGGTGATCACGCCCGGAGTATATTGCCCGGAAAGGCGCGAATATTCATCCATCATCCAGCCCATCATCTGCGGGGTGGTGCCCACATCCGGGGCGGGCACATCCTGGCGCGGACCGATGTTCTTCCACATTTGCTGCACCCAACCACGCACCAGGCGCTCTTTTTCACTTGCCGAAAGGGTGGAAGGGTCAACGATGACACCACCTTTGCCGCCGCCCAGAGGAATGTCGGCCACGGCGCATTTCCAGGTCATCCACATGCCCAGCGCGCGCACCGTATCCATCGTCTCAGCCGGATGAAACCGAATGCCGCCCTTGTTCGGGCCGCGGGCATCATTGTGCTGTACGCGGAAGCCCTCAAACACCCGCAGCGTCCCATCATCCATGCGTACCGGGATACGGAAATGATATTCACGCAGCGGCCAGCGGAGGAATTCCCGCACCTGCGGGTCGAGTTTCAATTGCTCGGCAACATGGTCAAATTGACTTTGCGCCATTTCAAACGCGTTGGTTGAAGATGCCATTCCTGTTTTTTCTCCTGTTCGGAAACTAGAATGAAAAAGTGAGGATCCTATAAGTCAGTGGTGTAAATAAAACCGTACGCTTCGACAGGCTCGGCGTACGATCTTATTAATGAATATGCGGACACACCGGTTGTGCATCCGCTCAATGTGCAGAGATTTATGCAGGCAATGCTCGGCACTGCTTCCTCCACTGACAAGTCCATACTATAAAGGTAGCAAAAAAGCAGAACGGCGTCAAGATGATGAAACGCCCTAATCCGGTGTGATGTCCGTCAACGCATCTATACAACTTTGTCAGACAAATTGGCGGCTGCCAATTGACAGTTCAGTTCATCTTTGAGAACCTGGGGGTTGGCCTGGCCGCGGGCTGCACGCATCACCTGCCCAAAGAACCAGTTGGAAAGACTCTCCTTGCCCGCCAGGTAACTGGCCAATTCCTGCGGGTGCTGCGCCAGCACATCCCGCACCAGCCCGGCAATGGCATCCGTGTCCGATATCTGACTCAAGCCTTTGGCGGCAATGATCTCTTCGGCAGACTGGCCGCTTTCGAGCATCTCATTCAGCACGGCCTTGGCAGTGGTGGCGTTGATTTCGCCCTTTTCCAGCAGAGTCAGCAGTTCCGCCAACCCCTGCGGGGTCACCTGCAAACAGTCGATCGTTTCACCGCAGGTATTCATCCAGCCAAACAGCTCGCCGGTCATCCAGTTGGCCGCCAGGCGCGGCGGCAAGGCCGGGCCAGCAGCCAGCACGGCTTCAAAGAAATTGGCAATGTCCTGCTCGCCGACCAGCACGTTAGCGTCCACTTCCGTGAGGTCATACTGCGACTGAAAGCGGGCCGCTTTGGCCTGGGGCAGCTCGGGAAGGGAAGCAGCAATCTCATCGATCCATGCCTGTTCCAGCACCAGCGGGGGCAGGTCCGGCTCAGGGAAGTAACGGTAATCGTGAGCATCTTCCTTGCTGCGCTGGGAATAGGTCTCCTGGCGGGTCTCATCCCAACCGAGGGTCTCCTGCTCCACCTGCTCGCCGCGTTCCATTTTGGCAATCTGCTGTTCGATCTGGTAGGCCACGGCGCGCTCCATGGCGCGGAAGCTGTTCAGATTCTTGATCTCGGCCCGCGGGTTGAGCACGTCGCTGCCCAATGGGCGCACCGAGACATTGGCCTCAAAGCGCATCACGCCCTTCGACATATCGCCAGAATTGACACCCACATAGCGGATGATATCGCGCAATGCCTGGCCATAGGCCAGCACTTCCTCCACCGAGCGCATGTCCGGCTCGGTGACGATCTCCAGCAGGGCCACACCGGCGCGGTTGAGGTCGACCAGTGAATAGGTCTCGCCGCCGCGTTCCATGTGGGTCAGCTTGCCGGCATCCTCTTCCAGGTGGGCGCGCAGGATGCGAATCGTCTTTTCGCCCTGCGAGGTTTGTATCTTCAGGCGGCCGTTGTGCGCCAGCGGTTCTTCAAACTGGGAAATCTGGTAGCCCTTGGGCAGATCGGGGTAGAAATAATTCTTGCGCGCAAAAATGCTCACTGGCGCGATCTTACATTCCAGCGCCAGGCCAACCCGCACGGCATACTCAACCGCCTTCTGGTTGATCACCGGCAGCACGCCGGGCATACCGGCGCACACCGGACACACAGCGATGTTGGGCACTGCCTGGGTGTAATCCAGCACAGGGCAGGCGCAAAACATCTTGGATTCGGTTAACATCTCGGTATGGACTTCCAACCCAATCACAGCTTCGTATTGCATAAACCACTCTCGAATCAAACCGGCACTTCGACATGCTTAGTGTACAGCTTGGGATTTATATTCATTGCGCCCGCACTTGGGACGCAGCCAGCCTTCATTTTATCATCTCTTTGGACAGGTCAGGAAGTCTTTTCATCAGGCATCAGGCAAAACCGCCAATCCTGTCATGCTTCACGGTTGTTCCCAAAGACCCTAAAAACCTGTCATCCGTTTGATGGCACAATAAAGGTATACTTGCAGAGTGCAATATTGGTTGCATCATCAAAGGAGATGAATATGCCCCCCAAAAGACCAAGAAGAGACCTGCCGCCGCGCAGATTCGGCCACCGAAGCGCTGGCGCGGCACGCGCACACCCTTTATTGTTAAGAGCCAACCAGCTTTTTTCCAACGGGAATTATCTGGAAGCAGCCGGGCTGTATGAAAAGATGGCTATCGGCGCTTTCGAGCGAAAAATGCCCCGCGCGCCGATCCTGTTTCTGCAGGCGGGCAAAGCCCTGTTTGTTGCCGACAGAGTCAATCACGGCATGCAATTGGTGCAACGCGGCCTGGGGCTACTGGCCGACCAAAAACGGTGGGGCGAGATGTACCAGTTTGGCGGGCGCAGTGTGGATGTACTGAGTGAGCTGGGCTACACCGATCAGGCAAATGCCCTGCAGGACTGGCTGAAAAGCAGGCTGCCGGAGGACAAGGAACCCGCGGCGGCAAAAGAAACACCTCTGAACATCTTTGCAACTGTCTGCCCGGACTGCGGAGCACGCCTCCACCCGGATGAGATGCAGTTGATCGATGAAACCACAACCGCGTGCAGCTTCTGCGGCAGCCTGATCCGGGCGGGGTGATGGATTGTCTTATTGAACAAAAGCTTCCCCCGGTTTTATTTTGGGGGAAGTTGTCATTTAATCCAGAGTCATCTCCCGCCGCAGAACCAGCACGCGCTGGGTCTTTTTGCCAAAAGTGCGCGGCTCGGTGATGCGCACCAAAGCAAAGCCCTGCCCCTGCCAGAAGCGGTAAGCGGCCTGGTTTTCTTCCACCACACCCAGCATAAGTGCAGTCCCACCCTGTGCCTGCACAAAATCAGCAAAGGCGGCAATCACCTTGCGCCCCAATCCCTGGCTGCGTGCAGAGGGTGCCAGCAGCAAAAGCCCAATCCACCACACGTCCTTTTCCGGGTAGTGGCGCATGCCTTCGAGTACGCCGATGATCTCCCCCGTCCGGTTCAGAATGCCATAGACAAATTTATGATCGAGGGAGTGCCCCGGTGGTGCCTCTTCAAAGGTTTGACGGGCAGCGTCTGGCGACACACCTTGCCCTTCCACCAGCCAAGTGTAGTCGGCGCACTGCTCAAACAATGGCTGCAATACACCGGCCTGGCTGGGCTGCAGAGAGCAAAAGGTGAAATCACGATCAGCCAGGGTGAATGGTGCATCGTCTGTCATTCTGTTTTCCTCCCTCGCAGTCGCAAACAGGTTCTGCCGAAACCTGATCCGGGTGGGGTGATGGATTGCATTGGATATGCCAGCGGCCCACCTTGCTACACTTACGGTTGCCTGATTGCTTGATGAAATCAAACCTGATGAGACCTTTTTGTAAGGACAGGTCAGGAGACCTGTCCACCTGCCATGAATGTAAACCTGATTTTGTTAAAAATTCTCCACGAAGTAAAACCTTCAAACAGATGCAGGGTGGGTCGCCGACCTGCCCTTTTGCTATTCTCCAAACCACTTTCGTATCTCTTCCCTTACGACAGGATAAATATACACAATTCATGAAATCCCCCTTAAATTCGCAATGCAGCATAAAAAAGGGACAGGTTTGGAAACCTGTCCCTACAATAGCATAACCAAAACCAAATTACAACCTTTTCACAAACCTTTCCACCCGGCGCAAGGCTTCCTCGATCTTGTCGTAGGCGGTGGCGTAGGAGCAACGGATGAAACCCTCGCCGCCGGCGCCAAAGGCCGAGCCGGGCACAGCCGCCACGCTCTCTTCATACAACAGACGCTCGGAGAAGGTTTCGTCATCCAGGCCAGTAACAGAGACTTTGGGGAAGCAGTAGAATGCGCCCTTGGGCTCAAAGGTCGGCAGGCCGATCTCGTTCATGCCGCTGACGATCAGTTTGCGGCGGCGGTCATATTCAGCCACCATCTGATCCACATAAGGCTTGCCTTCCTTGAGGGCGGTGATGGCTGCCGCCTGGGCGGTAGTGGGGGCGCACATGATGGTGTACTGGTGGATGCGCACCAAGCCGCTGACGATTTCGGCCGGGCCAGCGGCAAAACCAATGCGCCAGCCAGTCATGGCGTAATCTTTTGAGAAACCACCCAGCAGCAGGGTGCGCTGGCGGGCGCCGGGCAGGGCAGAAAAGCACACGTGCTGGTGATCGCCATACACCAGTTGGTCGTAGATCTCGTCCGAGATGACCACCAGATCATATTCTTCGGCGATGCGCAGCAGTTCCAGCAGGGTCTCGCGGCTGGCAACCGCCCCGGTGGGGTTGTTGGGATAACTGATCAGGACGGCCTTGGTGCGGGGGCTAACAGCAGCCTCGATACTGACCGGGTCGAGGGCAAAATTGTCCTCCATGCAACTGGGTACTTCCACCGGCACGCCGCCGGCCAGGGCTACTTCAGCCTGGTAGGAAACAAAACACGGGGTGGGAATGATGACTTCATCTCCCGGTTCGAGCAGGGCAGTCACGGCCAAATAGACAGCCTCCGACCCGCCCACGGTCACCACGATCTCCTTGTCCGGGTCATAGGAAACGCCATATAACGCCTGGATGTGCTCGGACAACGCCTGGCGCAGTTCACTGATGCCGGCATTCGAAGTGTAATGAGTCTCACCGCGCTGCAATGAGCGGCAGCCGGCTGCGAGGATCGGGTCCGGGGTGGTGAAATCCGGCTCACCGATGCCCAATGAAATCACATCCTTCATGGTGGCGGCAATGTCAAAGAACTTGCGGATGCCGGAAGGTCGCAGCGAGGTAACCTTTTGTGAAAGATACGTGTCACGCGGTTTCACTTGTGTCCCGGTTTTGAGAGGTGCTTCACCCATTTTTGATTGTTCCTCCTGAACGAATGATTGACAGACAATCCCATTAACTCTCAGGCTGGCTGCACGTGCCAGCGGTCATCCCCGATCAAATACAAGGCTGCAAAATGCTGCCCGTCACTGGTGCGCAGGCGAAATCCGAACCCGTCCGGCTGGCGCCATTGTGCTTCAATCTCTACCACAACCAGGCGCTGCCCCTGCCAATGCACAACCCGCGGTTCCTGCGGGTAGCTGCTGCTGGCGTAACATTCAACAGGGTCTATGCCAGACATCGTTTGATATTAAATCCTTACCCTTTCACTCAGGGTACGGCGCAATCCCAAAAAATCACTTGACCAGGCGCGAGTTGTCACCCAGGTTCAAGTGGCTGACCTGTCCCTCAACAAAGACCTTGTTGCCCAACAAGGAATTCTCACACACCACGCCGCTGATCTCAGTCTCTTCGCCGATGATGGAATTGCGCACCACGGCATCGGTGATGCGTGAGTCCTTGCCAATGGCTACATAAGGCCCAATCACAGCTGATTCAAGCTGGGCGCTTTCATCTATATGCACTGGTGGAATGATCACAACCCCTGGCCGGTCAACGATATTGGCGCTGTTGTCGGCGCGGTTTTCCAGCAAGTAGCGGTTGGTTTCCAGGGTGGTGGCAGGGATGCCGGTGTCCAGCCAGGTCTCGATGCGCTTGACGCGAAAATCGATCTTGTCTTCGAGCATGATGTTAATGGCTTCGACGATGTAATACTCGCCGCCCAGACTCTTGCCGCGCGCCATTTGCTCTTTGATGGCAGCCACCAGGGCCTCACCGCTGCGGAAGTAATAGAAGCCCACCAGCACCAGATTGTTATTCACATCCATTGGCTTTTCGATCAGCCGCACCACATGACCTTCGCTGCCCAGTTCGGCCACGCCAAAGCGGCGCGGGTCGGGCACGGGTTTGACCCAGGCAATACCGTCACAGGTTTCATTTTCCAGGAAAGCCAGATCGGTCTCGATCAAGGTGTCCGAGAAGGCCATCAACATGGGGCCTTTCAAATGATCGCTGGCCAGTTGAAGCGCATGCGATTGGCCGAGCATCTCTTTTTGCAAGACAAAGTCGACTTTAATATCAGGGTGATGATGCTTCATGTAGGCTTCGATCTGCTCCCCCTGCTGGCCAACAATGAAGACAAATTCCTTCTCAAAAGCAGGAGGAAGGGTGTCGAACTGGTCGATGACATAATCCAGAACCGTCTTACCGGCAATAGGCATCAGCGGCTTGGGTTTACTCCAGGTGTGCGGACGCATGCGCGTGCCCCAGCCCGCCATGGGTATGACGATTTTGATTGTTGTTGCCATGGTTCACCTTCCTGAATTCAGTCCCTGAATAGTTCTTACCAATTGTAACATTTTTGAAACCAATCCGGTGCCGGGGATTTGTCAATCGGGAAAACAACGCCGGTTGCCAGCCCTGGCTTCATCAAGCCTAAGTCAGGTTTACCCGATCTTGTCCAGCAAATCTTCAATCGTGCCTTCCATCAGATCAATCGCCTCGCGCAGGATGGGGACATCAAAGGCCAGGCGGGCGCCGGCCGCTTCAAACAGCTCCGGCAGGGTGCGTGTGCCGCCCAATGAAAGCGCCTTGCGATAATCAGCCACCGCCTGTTTGGGGTCAGAGAGCGAATTGCGCCAGACCTGCACCGCCCCCAACTGTGCCAGACCATATTCAATGTAATAAAAAGGCACGCCATGAATATGCCCCTTGCGATGCCAGCCAGTCATCTTTTCTTCCTCCAGCCCGCGCCAGTCCTCTCCGGGCAGGAAGCGGTCCCACAATTGACCCCAGACAGAATCACACCGGGCAGGGTCGGCAGCCGGGGCCGGGTTCTCATACACCCAATGCTGAAAACCGTCCACCACGGCCATATAAGGCCAGAAGAGGATGCTGTATTCCAGGTTTTCCAGGAAGGCGCGGGCGGCTTCTTCTTCACGGTAGAATCCGCCGGTATCTATGGTCAGGTAGGGCATACCCAGGAATTCCATGCTCATTGAAGCCACTTCGGCGAACTCCATGGGCGGCTCCCACTGGGCATAATACGGCAGGTGAGCCGACTCAAAGACATGGAAGGAATGCCCTCCCTCATGCAGCAGGGTTTGCACGTTGTCATGAATGCCCACGGCATTGGTGAAAATGAAGGGCCGCCCGGCCAGGGCAAAGTCGATGCAATACCCGCCGGGGGCCTTGTTCTTGCGGTTGTCGAGGTCCAGCAAACCTTCCCTGACCATCACGTCAAAATAGCCGCCAAGCCGGGCATCCACCTGATGGAAGATGGCCGAGGTTTTGCTTTTCAATTCATCAACGGTTTGGAAAGGGCGCAGTGGCGGCCGGCCGGAAGTATCGGCGTAGCGGTCCCAGGGACGCAGGCTGTCAATGCCCAGGCGCTGGCAGTAGCGGGCATAGATACGGCTGGCCGCCGGCACGACTACCTGCTCAATGGCGTCCCCAAAAGCTTTGCTATCATCGGGTGTGTAATCAAAACGCTTAAGGTTTTTCCAGCGGTAGTCGCGGTAATTCTCAAAACCGGCATTGGCAGCGATCTGCAAGCGCAGTTTGAGTAGCTTCTGCCAGTTCTCGTTGATCGCCTGACGGTCCTGCAGGCGGCGTTTCATCTCCAGTTCCCAGGCCTGCTTGCGCACATTGCGGTCGGTATCCTTGTATTGCACGGTCAGCGACTCGACGGTAACTTCCTCGTCCTGCCACTCCACAGTCTGGGCGCCGATGATCTTGTCGTATTCATTGCCCAGCTTATGTTCTTCAGCCAGCAGGGGCAGGTTTTCCTGGCGGAAGAGTTCACGGTCGGCGCGCATGTTGCGCAGTTGCACGGCAAAATGATCCGGTTCCAGGCCGCTGTCCAGCAAGCGGTCTTTGAGCTTCTGATCCGCAGTCATCAACTGCGGATAGATATGATCCATGAAGTCGTTCAGGCGCTGCTCAATCGCTTTGTCGGCAGTGTTACCAGTAACAGCCACATAAATGCGGCTATACAATTCGCTGGCATGTTTGCTGACCAGCGACCAGTCCTGCATCCATTCTTCCAGGGTATCTGTGGCCAATGGCCGTTCGGCCAGGTCTGCAAAGAAGGGTGCAAAATCATCCCAATTCCAGGTCATTAATGTGTCAAGCGGCACAGGAAGGCGGTCAAACATGGTTCATCTCTCCTTTGGTTGATCCAATTACAAAGCAAGAAGAAGCACTTGAAAATCAGCAGAAAGCCTAAACAAAATCCCGGCATTCGCACCGGGATCTTTCAAAGTTAATCCATAGCAGGCTTGCGCAGGTGCCAGTCTGTAACCTGTTGATAGACGTGCGCCGTGCGCAGAAGAACCTCCTCACCAAAATGGGGGCCCATCAACTGCATGCCGATGGGCAAACCCTGCGAGTCAAAACCCACCGGCAGGGCCACACCCGGCACACCGGCCAGGTTGGCAGGCAGCGAGAAGATGTCCTGCAGGTACATCTCCAACGGGTCGCCGCTGTGTTCGCCCAGGCGAAAGGCGGTGGTGGGGGCCACCGGAGCGGCGATCACATCCACAGTCTCGAAGACGTGCACAAAATCCTGCTGAATGAGGGTGCGCACTTTTTGCGCCTTGCCATAGTAGGCGTCGTAATATCCGGCAGAGAGCGCATAAGTGCCGAGCATGATGCGCCGTTTGACCTCTGGGCCAAAACCGGCGCCGCGGGTCTGGTTGTACATGTCGATCAAGGTGTCGGCGGGAACGCGCAGCCCGTAGCGCACACCGTCAAAGCGGGCCAGGTTGGCCGAGGCTTCGGCCGGGGCAATGAGATAATAGACAGGCAGGGCGTACCGGGTATGGGGCAGGCTGACCGGGCGCACTTCGGCTCCCAGGGCTTCCATCTCGGCAATTGCCCGGCGCACAGCCGCTTCCACTTGCGGCTGGATGCCCTCGATGAAGTACTCCTCCGGAACACCTATGCGCAGTCCGTGCAGATCAGCCGCGTCGGGCAGGTTAAAAGAAGGAACTGGTAGATCATGTGAGGTGGAATCTTTGAGGTCATAGCCGGCCATGACCTGCAAAAGCAAGGCCACATCCTCAGCGGTGCGGGCCAGGGCACCTACCGAATCGAGTGATGAGCCATACGCCACCAGGCCATAACGCGAAACGCGGCCATAGGTGGGCTTGATGCCAGTCACCCCACAGAAAGAAGCCGGCTGGCGCACACTGCCGCCGGTATCGGTACCCAGAGCAGCCGGAATCATACGGGCAGCCACCGCCGCCGCACTGCCGCCGGAGGATCCGCCAGGCACGCGTGAAGTATCCCAGGGATTGGCGGTTGCACCGTAGGCCGAGTTCTCGGTGGAAGAACCCATTGCAAATTCATCCGTGTTGGTCTTGCCGACAGTGACCACCCCAGCCTTTTTAAGACGAGCAACGGCAGTGGCGTCAAAGGGGGGCACAAAGTTTTCCAGAATATGCGAACCGCAGGTGCAGGGCACATCCGCCAGGCAAAGCACATCCTTGACGGCCAGAGGCAGGCCCAGCAGCGGCGGGATGGGGTTGTGCCTGTCCTTGCGCCAGATGGCCCACAGCCGGTCAGCGGCTGCCGCCTGCTGGCGGGCGAGCTCTGGAGTAAGTGCCAGAAAGGCGTGCAGTTGCGGCTGCAGGGCTTCAATGCGTGTCAGGCAGGCCTCGGTCAGCTCGCGGCTGGAGACCTGGCCCTTTTGCAGAGCTTTCAGGGATTCTTTAAGCGTCCAATCGGTGAGAGCGGTCATGTGCTCCCGTCCTTCACTGGCGGCACGCGGAATTGGCCGTCTTCAGCCTGGGGGGCGTTGGAGAGCAGGACATCGGTATCCAGCTCCTGGTGGGACTCATCCACACGCAAGCCGGTCTGGGCAGCCAGCACGCTCGACAGGGGCGGGATATGATCTGTGTCCACCTGCTGCAATTGGACAAAATGCTCCAGAATGGCAGAAAGCTGTTCGCGGTAAAGGGCTTTCTCTTCATCAGTGAGCGTCAGGCGGGCCAGTTTGGCAATGTGTTCGACTTCGTTCAGGCTTAGACTCATGAGGGGGATTATAAAGTGAAATGAGGTTTCGTGCAAAGTGAAACAAGGGATCAGGGCATGGCTTTCTCAAAGTAAATTTTCCATTTGCTTCTTTTATTGATGGCACGAGGCCGGACGAAAGACGGTCTGTGCATCACCAGGGTTTATTCACCCCACCCCTCGAACTCCCCTCC
>JAGVAB010000003.1 GCA_020060485.1 Anaerolineales bacterium | reverse complement strand
TGGCTGCCCCGGCCGCCTGGCCTCTCGCCCGCCGCCTGTTCGCGCGGCCCGGTCCCGCCTTGCTGGCCGCCGTCCTGTATGGTTTCTTCGCTCCCTTTCCTGCCTATCTCGTCACCTGGAGCCGCTTCCCCTTCCTCCTTGGTTTGACTCTCCTGCCCCTGACCATCGCCGCCGCCCTGGACTGGCTGGAATCACCACACGCCCTGCCCTTCTCTCGCGAACTGACCCTGGCCCTGCCGCCAGCGCTGCTGGGAACTGCCCTGGCCCTCTCCCATTACGGCACCACCGTCCACTGGGCTGCCTTCATCCTGGCATGGCTTCTCCGCTCCCGTTTTGACGCGGACAGCTCTCATCACTTTAAGCTCCGCCTGCGGCGTCTGGCTGGCCTGGCCCTGCCCGCGGGTGCCGTTCTTGTCATCCTGATACTTTCGTTGATGCAGCGCGGTTTGTGGCAATCCGCATTATCTGCCAACGCTGCCGCTGACCAGACCCTGGACCTGCGTCACTTCCTCCATCTGACCACCCAGGCCGGCGGTTGGCTGGTTTGGGCGCTGGCGGCGGTTGGTTTGCTGGCAGCCCTGTTATGGAAGGAGCATCGCAAATTGGCCTTGACCATCCTGCTCTGGCTGACCATCCTTTTCCTGCTCGACATCGCCCAGTTAAAACTGCTCGGCACAGCAGTTTCCAGCCTCGCCAATTTCATCCTGGCCATCTCACTGTCCCTCTCCTGGCTGGCAGCCACAGCCCTGGATGGCGCTGTGCAATTTCTGAAAACCTCTTTGCCTGCCGCCAAATTTCCCGCCTGGCTGCCGGCGGCTTTCCTCCTCATTCTTCTGCTGATCGGCTTCACCAGTATCAGCGGCATCATCAACCCGGTAACCATCCTCTTCACAGATCAGGATCAGCAAGCCGTCACCTGGATCCGCCAGCAAACCGCGCCGGACGCCGTTTTCCTGATCGACACCTTCCTGTGGGGCGCCACCTTCAGCCCGGCCAACGGCGGCGGCTGGCTCACCGCCCTCACCGGCCGGCCTGCTATCTATCCCCGCACAGCAGACCAGCAAGCCGACATGCAAGCCTTCCTTGAAGCCCATCCGCCAGCCTATGTCTACGCTGCCCGCGGCCGCCCGCTGGAAGACATTCCCTTTTTCCAAAACGCCAAACCGGTATTCCAAAACCCGCAAGTCACCATCTATGCCCTGCCCTGATCAAACCGGACCAACTGCCAGCCGCACGACAGCTCTCTCCCGGAAGGAGAGGATTGGGTGAGGGCAAACCCCGCACATTTGTCGCCAGTTTTGCGATTGCAATCCTCATCCCCCTTTCAGATTTGAAACCCGTTCCTGTGGTAAAATCGTCATGCTCCAAACCCCTGCCGTTGCAGGGACGGGCCAACCGGCCCTGGACACATTCATGGAGGAAAAAATGAATATCAAAATGCAGAAAAAGATCTCATGGGCCGCAGGCATGCTGCTGCTCCTGAGCATGATCGCCGGATGCACCCCTGCCCAGCAAGCCGCCGAAGCGCAAGCCACCCTTGACCTGGCCGCTCTCAAAGCCGAGATTGCCAGCACCGTCATGGCGGAGCTGACCGTTCAGGCCCCGCAGGCGACCACTGCTCCTGCCGAGCTGCCCGCAGCGGAACAACCCACCCAGACCCCCTGGGTCATCACCGCCACCACCGATCCCACCCAGGCCGTTGTTCTCTCCCTGCTGCCCACAGCCACTGCCACCCGCAAACCTGTCAGCGGCGGCGCTGCCTGGCCCACCATCACCCCCACCTACTACACTGATGCGGCCAAACTCAGTTCGATGAGTCCTGCCAGCTATACCGTCTTCACCCCCGCATACGACTTTGACACCAAATGGACCATTCAGAACACAGGTCATCGTCAATGGAACACCAAGTTCTACTACAAGTTCAAACGCTTTGACGGCGCCGAATTTGGCCCTTATTTTCTGCCTGCCCTGGAAGTTCGCGACACCTTCACTGCCATTCTGGACACCATCGCACCTTCTGAACCAGGCAACTACTACAACACAATCTACGTCATCAACGATGATGGCGTGACCTTCTTCTCCAATACATTCATCTTCACTGTCAAGTAGCCGCATTCGGCCGCAAGCCAGGGTACTGGAAAATGTTTTCAAAAGAAGAAATGAAAGCCGAGGCAGCCCGTCTCGGCTTTCTGCTTTGCGGGGTCACATCCCCCGAGCCTCCAGCTCACCTTGATGCCTATCATAGCTGGCTCGATGCCGGCCGCCATGCAGGCATGGATTATCTCGCCTCCCCGCGCTCCCTGGCCGCCCGCGCCGACCCGCATCTTATTCTGCCCGGCTGTCAATCCATTCTCGTTCTGGCCGCTCCTTACCCTGCCCCCGTGCCAGCCAATGCGGAAGACTCGGGCCAGATTGCCGCCTATGCCCGCTCCAGCGATTACCATAACTTGCTGCCCCCGCGTCTCGAAGCCCTGGCTGGCTGGATTGCTGACCGCTGTACACGCAGCCTGCAATGGCGCGCCTGCACAGACACCGCCCCCATTCTGGAAAAAGAACTGGCCCAGCGCGCCGGCCTGGGCTGGATCGGCCGCAACACCTGTCTCATCCACCCGCAAATCGGCTCTTATTTTTTCCTGGCCGAGTTACTCCTCGATATCCCCATCGAACCCGATCTGCCGTTCACTGCCGACCGCTGCGGCGACTGCCAGCGCTGCATGGATGCCTGCCCCACTGCCTGCATCCTCCCCAACCGCACTCTGGACGCAAACCGCTGCCTGTCATACCTCACCATTGAGAACAAGGGCAGCATCCCCGCCGAACTGCGCCCGGCATTGGGGAACAATGTCTTTGGTTGTGATATCTGCCAGACCGTCTGCCCCTGGAACCAAAAACCCGCTGCCCGGCCGCCGCAAACCCTCTTCCCGCCTCTTCCAGATTTGGCAGCCCAACACCTGAGCGATGAACTCCTGCTTGATGATGACACCTTCCGTGCCCGCTTCGATGACACGCCCATTTTGCGCGCCAAACGCCGCGGCTACCTGCGCAACGTGATAATTGCTCTGGGCAATGCCCGTTGCCCGGAAACCATACCGGCCCTGGCAGCCAGCCTGCACTCCGATCTTGATCCGCTGGTGCGTGTCCATGCCGCATGGGCATTGGGCCAGATGCCAGACCCGCAAGCCCTCACCGCTCTGCACGCCGCCCTTGCCATGGAGACCTCCCGTCTTGTCCTTGACGAGATCGAAATGGCTATACGCAATTATCCTGTCGCATAACCTCCTCTACAACCTGTAAATATCCCTGCGAAATGCGCAGGGGCCGGTCATGCTTCGCCCACTTTTTCAACAGCCAAATCCCTTTGCAGCCTTGCCAAATGTTCCACCCCATACCCGCACAAAAAGAGCCCCCGCCATACGGGGGCTCTCATAAACAAACCTGAACTGTCGAAACTTAGCTTGTTGGCGCGGTTGTGCTGGTTGGCGGCACAGTTGGCGTTGCCGTCACAATATATGCCCGAATGATCAAGAGCTGGCCGGCATAGATCGTATTGGCGTCTTCCAGCTTGTTCTCGGTCAGGATCGACTCCACTGTAGTATTGAAACGTGAAGCAATCGTATCCAGCGAATCGCCAACTTTGATCGTGTACTCGATCTTCGTCCCCGGCACAAAATCCGTGGGCAGCGGCGTTTCGGTGGGCAGTTGCTGATCCTTGGTTGGGATCAGGATTTTGTCGCCCGGCTTGATTGGGCAGGTTCCACCAAAATTGTTCAAAGCCAGCAATACGTTGATATCCACTTCAAATTCCTGGGCAATGCCCCAGCAATTGTCATTTTCCTGCACTGTGTATTCAAATGGCCCCGTCGGCGTGGACGTCATGGTAGGCTCCGGCGTTTCAGTCACCGTAGGCGTCAGGGTCGGTGTGGACGTGGGCGTTACCGGGGTGGGCGTGAACGTCGCTGTAGGCGTGGGTGTCGCCGTGGCAAACAAGGAAAAACCGCCAGAGCCGTCGGTCAACCACGTCACCAAAAAGATCAAACCTGCCACTACCAGCACGGCCACCAACCCCCAGATGAGGAAGGGCATCACTTTCTGCCGCTTCTTGAAGCTTTCAATCAT
>JAGVAB010000056.1 GCA_020060485.1 Anaerolineales bacterium | reverse complement strand
CGAAGGAAGCCACCACATCGTCCAGCAGATCGCCGGTGCCGGTGCCATGCAGGGCAGAAATGGGATAAGGCTCACCCAACCCCAGCTCGTAGAATTGGGCAGCCACATCCCGCAGGCTGGCATTATCGGCCTTGTTAACCACCACAAAAATTGGCGGCCAAAACTGCCCATCCTCCAGTTTTTTCTGGCTGCGGCGCAGGATCTGCGCCACCTCAAGGTCAGCCGGTGTCACTCCGTTGATGGCATCCACCAGAAAAAGCACCACATCCGCATTCTCCACCGCCACCGCCGCCTGGGCACGGATCTCGGCAATAAAATCCGCCGATCCAATCGAAAGCGGCGACTGGCGGCTGCTGGAAGTGGGGTCAATCCCGCCCGTATCAATAATGGTGAAGTAGCGTCCATTCCAGTCCGACTCATAAAACAGCCGGTCACGGGTTGTGCCGGGAACATCATCCACAATTGCCAGCCGTTCTCCAGAGAGACGGTTGAACAATGTGCTCTTCCCCACGTTTGGCCTTCCGACCAATGCAACAACAGGTTTCTTCATTTCATTCAATCCTGACTGCGGAGCCCATTACGGGCAATTGCAGAGTATTTTGCGATTAAGCAATTTTCATCAATGCCGGGATCAAGCTCCGGCATTTCCATTTTTCCCTTGCCAACAAGGGCTTCGTTCCCGTCATCATTCTGGAGCTCTCAAAGTACCCATGTTACAGGTACACTCCAGCCCAAAAATGCAATACTTATGGAGCGATCAGCGAAAGCACAATCTCAATTGACCCGGGCAGGATCGATTCCACCCGCAGCTGGCTGCTGCCGGAAATAGAATATTCCACCTGCGGTACACGCTGGTAGGTGCCGGCTGGTTCGCCTTGCAGATTGATAACCACGCGCACATCCGTGGCCAGCAAGCCATCCAGCACAGGCAGCGGGCCGGAAATGATCACATCCACCACCTCAGGCGATACACTGGCTTGCAAATCATCCCCCAGACCGATCACCAGAACAGGCATGTCAGACAGGGTCACACTGCCTTCAATCGGGTTAACCCCCACCTGCACCGCAACCGTCTGGTCACCCACCACTGCCACACCGGGCGGCAAATTCAGCGACAAACGCACATCCATGTCTTCTGTGGCGCCAGTCAGGTCAAGGGCGGTTGTTTCCACATACCCGGGGAGCTCATCCACCAATGATGGATCATAGGAAAATACGGTGATGGTCGGCGGGAAAACGGAAATATTGGTCACCCGATACCCACTGGCAACCTGCCCGCTGGCGACCACCTTGATTACCACATTCCGGTATCCGCCACGCTGCACCACGCTGACTTTAGCCAGCACCTCTTTGGGTGTGATCTCCACATTCTTGACTTCAGAGCCTTCGGCATCAACTGCCACCAAAGTTAACACTCGCTCAACATCCTGGCTGGTACGGTTCAGATCCAGTGAGGCGCGTACTTCACTCACCTGGTTGACCAGTGAGCGCGGCCCGCTGACAGTGAGTGCTGCCGGACTGAGAACTGGCGCCATCGCCTGAAAACCGGTGGCCACCTCGCCGCGCAGGATCAACCGCGCCGCCATGCTCTTGCTGGCAAATTCCTCAAGTGTTACCTGCACACTGCTGGGCGCATAGGATATGATTTCCACCGGACGCGCATCAAGCTGCACCTGCACCGGTATCTGGTAGGAACCTTCTTCAAGGCCCGAAAGATCAATCAAAGCCCGGATCAATCCTGGCTGGCCGTTCAACTTCGCCCACATGGATCTGGGTGCATTCAGCGTCAAAGAAATTTGCGGAGGCACATCCCCCAGAAGCAACAGGCCCGGGTCCTGGCCAATGACCTCAATTGGCACCGGGCTGGCAAAGACACGCCGCTCGGTGGGATCATTTTCCGTCACCGCCGAGATCCAGACCGTAACTGCCAGGGCAAAAGCCAGCAGCAGCGAGGGAAGGCTCCTGGTAAAACTCTTCCAGAATTGCATGCTCAATCCTCCTGCCAAAGTCTGGCAACGCCAGCCAGCACACGTGCAAAGAAATGATCCGGGGCCTGGGCCAGGTCAGAAGTGCGGTAAAAGGCCATGAGGATATTCTCCAGCCGTTCCCGGTCCAACCGATGGATCAATCGCCCGCCCTGGGCAACCGAGATGTCCCCTGTTTCCTCAGACACCACCACAGCGATGGCGTCGCTCACTTCCGAAGACCCCAAAGCTGCTCTATGGCGCAGGCCCATCTGGCGTTCAGGTGAACGGTTTAACACGCCGCTGGCCGAAAGCGGCATGACACAGGCTGCCGCCGCCACCCGGCACTCATCATTGATGATCACTGCTCCATCGTGGAGCGGTGTATTGGGATAAAAGATTTGCAGCATCAATTCAGGTGTCGGTTTGGCATCCAGCGCAACACCTGTCTCGATATATTCCTGCAAACTATCTGTACGCTGCAAGATAATCAGGGCACCATACTGGTGAACTGAAAGGCGTGCCGCAGAGGTAACGATGGTTTGGATGGTTTCCATCAAAACTTGGCGAGAAGTGCGCGGTTGACGCAAGAGAATCACCCCTGAACCTGCCCGTCCCAAACGCTCCAGGGCGCGGCGGATCTCCGGGGCAAAAACCACCGGTACCGCTACCAGCAGCGCTGGCAATGCCGTGCGCACAAACCAGGAGAACGCCGGCAGGTTTACCAGACTGGTCAACAAACTGAGCAGGATGGCAAACAGGATCACCCCGCGCAGCAGCACCATGGCATGTGTATCCCGCACCAGCTTCAACACCATGAAGAAGATGGCCGTCACCAGCAGGATATCCAGCACCCCCAGCCAATCGAGCCGCTGAAATAAAAAGACCAGTTGATTCAATAGATACGTCACAATCGTCCCCAAAAATAGTTTTTACGATCCAGAAACAAGAAAAACGATCCGCACATGCTGCCAGTCAGATCACATCGGGCGCAGGATCCGATCAACACGCAATTGTTTAAAGAATAATAACGTGTTGGGCGGCTGGGAGTCGCGGGCCGCCTCCTGCCAGGCATTCACACCCAAAGAATCCGCTGCTCGCGGCTCATATCCCAACCCCTGCCACAATTCAATGCGCTTGGCCAGTGCAGGCGGCGCAAACACCAGCGCAGCTTCACATTGCAGATCACGTGAAGCGTGTTCCATTTCCTTAAGCATCGGCGGCAATGCCTGCTCAGGCAGGATACCATCGTCCAACACAATATCGTGAGTGGAGGAAACCAGGTTTTCCACCTGCCAGGCCAGCAGCCCTCGCAGGTTTTCTTCCACCTGTAAAAGCAGAAATGCCTTTTCGCCAAAAGCGGCCATGATATCTTCCCTGGTAAAATTTGATCCCGGCCGCACCCGGTTGAGAAAAACGGCAATCTCATCCGAATGGCGGGGTTTGCCGCGCAGCACCTGCAGCACCCCTTGCGGGATCGTGTGACGAGGACTGGCCTCTGTCAGCGGTTCACTGACCCCAGCCGGTGCCAGTTTCTGCCAGGCCGCGTTCACTTGCAGCCAGGCCGCTTCAAAATTGCCATCGTTTTGGATGACCACATTGGCTGTGGCCAGCCTGGACTCCTGGGATGGCTGGGCATTCATACGCTGCAACGCCTCATGGCGCGACATCTTGCGCTTGGCCTGCAATCGCTGCAATTGGGTTTCGAGCGGGGCCGTGGTCACCCACAGACTGTCACACGTGTGGTCCAGGTCAAGATCATCCAGCTTGATGGCCTCGATCACCACCACTGACTGGGTGGCCCGCCGCACCAGCAAATCAATAGCCTGGATCACATACGGATGAATAATGCCTTCCAGGGTCTTCAAGGCTGCCTGGTCTTCAAAGACCATGCGGCCCAGTTTCTGGCGGTCAATCTCGCCGTCTGGCCCTACCACCCACTGACCAAAGGTTTCGACTACTTTTTGATAACCGGGTGCACCGCGTGAAATAACCCGATGCGCCAGCGCATCGGCGTCAATTCCATAAGCCCCCAGGTGTTCCAGCATGCGCCGCACAACCGTCTTGCCGGTGCCGATGTTCCCTGTCAGGCCAATGACGTATTTGCCCTTCCACTTACCCACACGTTCTCCTTAAAGAATAAAAATACAGGCAACCATGCCCTCTCATTTTAATCTTGCATGGTAAGAATGTCAAACCATCTGTAATAGCATTATGGCATGTTCAGCTTACCACACTTATTCTCTGGAAACGCCCACATCAAAAAGGCTTTCTGCGGATTGCCGTGAAAAAGAAGTTGGGCACCATGCTTCACGGTTCCCAAAGGTCCATCTAACAGGTACCTGCGGCCTGTGGAAGATCACTTCAGTGCGTGCAATGCACAGTTTGCAAAAATCGCTTGACACTCCCGGAATAAGCATGTAAAATTTCTCTCGCAAGCCGAGATAGCTCAGTTGGTAGAGCACACGACTGAAAATTGTGGTGTCGACAGTTCGATTCTGTCTCTCGGCATCCAAAAGCGCCTCTAACGAGGCGCTTTTTGTTTTCGCCCTTCCTTATGGCATTCTCAAGAGAGTTTGACAAAAGAGATTTTCGAAAGCAGTGGAATACATTCAGTCCAAATCAGTTGCAAAATACCGGTGATGATTTACCCCCTCCCATCGTCCCTCCCCCGGTATTGATTCATCTTCATTCCTGGCATACCGGCCGGGGAAGGGAAAAACCGTGTGGTGCAGAAAACCCGGCGATACACGCAAACCAGGGCTTATTTGGCCTGTAATTTGGCGTCATCATTAAGATAAGGGAACTGCAAATTAACTTTGAGAAGGCCATGTGCCTACCCTTGAACCATCTCAACCAATTCCGGTAAAGTTTGATACAATCCAGGGTACCATGAACCACAAATATACCCCCTTGTTCTCTTTCGGTCTGATCCTGCTGGGCAGTCTGCTTCTGCTGCTGGGCAGCAGCCGCCCGATCACCTTGCAGGTGGATGGTGAAACCCTTGTGGTGGAAAGCCGGGCGTTGACCGCCAACCAGGCACTACAGGATGCCGGTTTGCATGTGACCAATCTGGACCAACTGTCCCCTGCACCCGACCGCTGGCTGGGCTGGCAGGCAGCCATTCTCCTGAACCGCGCCCGGCCAATCCAGGTCTGGCTGGATGCGGATCGTTACCCGTATCAAATCACCACCACCGAAAGATTGCCAGCCAATCTGCTGGCCGCCGCCGGCATCCCCCTTTACCCTGGCGACCGTGTACTGTGGAATGGCCTGCCAGTTGACCCGCACCAGCCGCTGCCACCTGCAGAGGCTTATTCCTTGCAATACCAGGCTGGAAACCCGGTGCTCATCCAGCAGGAAGACCACAGTTTTACCCTTAGCGGGGCAGAAACCCTGGGAGACCTGCTCTTTACGCACGGCATTGGCCTGACCAGCGCCGATCACGTTTCTGAACCCCTCGCCAGTCCAGCCCACACCATCAACGTACTTAGCCTGTTTCAGGCCGCTCCATTGAAAGTACTGGTCAACAACGGCAGTATCCAAACCTATGCGGCTGCGGACACAGTGGGTGAAGCCCTGGCCCAGGCTGGCATCCCCCTTCAGGGCCTGGATTACAGCATCCCTGCAGCCGACGCATCCCTGCCCGAAGACGGTACCGTGCGCGTGATCCACGTGCGCGAAGAGATCCTGCTCACCCAGGACACCATCCCCTTCGAAAAAAGCCTGGTTGCCGATCCCGATCTGGAACTGGACCAGACCCGCACACTGGAATCCGGCCAATACGGCGTGCAGGTCAGCCGCCAGCGGGTACGATTTGAAGACGGACAAGAAACCAGCCGGGAAACCGAAACTGAATGGACTGCCAAAGAACCTGTGCCCCAGCAGGTAGGATATGGCACCAAGATCGAAGTACGCACCACCAGCACCCCGGACGGAACGATTGAATACTGGCGGGCGGTCAACGTCTATGCCACCTCCTATTCCCCCTGTCGTTCCGGCACCGAGAAATGCCACTACGGTACTGCCTCTGGCATGAAAGTGCAAAAAGGCGTGATCGGTGTGCGCGGTTCCTGGTTCTCATGGATGAGGGGCCAGCGGGTGTATGTGCCCGGTTATGGCTTCGCGGTCATCGCCGACGTGGGCGGCGGTATCCCCGGCAGAAACTGGATCGATCTGGGCTACTCAGACGAAGATTATCAGGCCTGGCACCACAACGTGACCATGTACTTCCTGACCCCCATTCCCGAAAGCATCCCGTGGACCCTGCCTTGAACGAACTGCCTCCCCTGAACGTGGCACAATTGCTGCGCCAGTTTGACCTGACCCCCAAGAAAGGCCTGGGTCAAAACTTTCTGGCAGACCCGGCCGCCCTGGAACGCATCACCGCCGCCGCCGAGATCACCCCAGACTCGGCCGTGCTGGAGATCGGCCCCGGTCTGGGCAGTCTCACCCGTCACCTGGCGCAGCAGGCCCGCCGGGTAGTAGCGGTGGAACTGGACGAGCGCTTTCTGCCTGTGCTGGCCGAGGTGCTGCACCCCTGGAACAACGTAACCATCGTCCAGGGCGACATTCTCGACCAGCAGCCGGATGCACTGATGCAGGAAAGCGGCTATCTGGTGGTAGCCAATATCCCCTATTACATCACCTCGGCCGTCATCCGCCACCTGCTGGAATCTGCCTGCAAGCCGCAGCGCATCGTGCTGACCATTCAGGAAGAAGTTGCCCGGCGGGTATGCGCCGCGCCAGGTGACCTCAGCCTGTTGGCATTAAGCGTGCAGGTTTACGGTCAGCCAAAGCTGGCTGTGCGCATCCCGGCCGGGGCCTTTTACCCGGCCCCCAAGGTGGACTCGGCTGCGTTGCGCATTGATCTCTATCCACAGCCGCGCATTCCAGCCCCACTGTTGAATACCTTCTTTACCCTGGCCAAAGCCGGTTTTTCCCAAAAGCGTAAAACCCTGCGCAACGCCATCAGCGGCGGCATGGGCTGGCCTGCCCAGCAAACCGAAGAACTGCTGGCTCGCGCTGGCATTGACCCGCAGCGCCGCGCCCAGACCCTGAACCTGGAAGAATGGAAACGGCTATGCGAAGTGGCTGGAAAAGTGGGTTTGTAACCCGGCATGCACAAGCCGCATTGTCAAATCACCCATTCCCCCTGATCCCTGATTGACGCATCCCGGTTCCCTTAAATCCAAAAGAGGCAAACCGCAGTTTGCCCCTCCGTTTTTTCTCTTTCTCCTGAAGATTACTTCTTCAACTTTGGCAAGTCTTTATACATACCCGCCAATTGCCAGGTGCGGATGGCGGCTTCCATCTGGATCTTGAATGACATCTTCGATGTGCCAAAACGCCTGTCCTGGAAATAGATGGGAATCTCTCTGAACACATAACCCAGACGCTGGGCTACATAATTCATCTCCACCTGAAACACATAACCATTCGAGCGGATGCGGTCCAGCGGCATGCCTTGCAATGTCTCCCGCCGCCAGAGCTTGAAACCGCCGGTCACGTCCCGGGTGGACAGGCCCAAAATGGTGCGGGCGTAGAAATTGCCCCAGCCAGACAGGGCCTTGCGCCAGAAAGGCCAGCGTTCATCCAGGCTGCCGCCAGGCACATAGCGCGAGCCAATGACTGCATCACAGGATGCCAGGGTTTCCGCCATGACCACGATCTTGTCAATCGGGTGCGAAAAGTCGGCATCCATTTGCCCGATGGCTTCAGCCCCGTCTGCAATGGCAGCTTGAAATCCCTGGATATAGGCAGTTCCCAAACCCAGTTTGCCAGCGCGGTGCATGACCTTTACCCGGCCCTGATACTGCCGGCCCAGCTCTTCAGCCAGTTCTCCAGAACCGTCCGGGCTGTTATCATCCACCACCAGAATGCTCAAATCGGGAAGCGGCAGCGCCAATACCTCGGCTGTCAGTTTTGGCAGGTTCTCTGCTTCATTGTATGTTGGAATGACAATTGTGATCTTCAATACTGCCTCTATCGGTGCAGCCGGGTCAACTTCGCTTGAAGCGCCTCGATGCTGGGAATGGCGGCCGGATTCGTTGCCAGTTCTTCAATGTGGACGCTCAACTTGCGCTCATGAAAGATATCGGCATCCCGATCCTGGTCGCGGTAGAAATAACGCAAGGATTTTTCCAGGCGCTGTTTAATGCGCTCGATCAAAGCCGCGGTCTTATCCGGCCGGGTCACGATCAAAAAGTCATTGGGAGACAAATGCCCCACAAAATCTTCCTTGCTGCCCAATTGCTTTTGGGCATCTTCGATCATCAAACTCACCGCACGCAGCAGATCATCTGAAGCCACAAAGCCATATACCTCACGGAAATGATCCAGGTGATCGAGCGATACCACAATCAGTGACCAGCCTTCCTGTTGCAGCACCTCATTCAGGCGCTCGTTGACCAGCATACCTTGAGGGAATGCTGTCACCGGGTTGGTCAATGCACCGCGCTTGGCCGAATGTAATGCATTGCGCACCCGTAAACGCAGCTCCTGAATATCAAAAGGCTTGGTGATATAGTCTTCAGCCTGAAGCGAAAGGCCGCGCAGCCGGTCGTTGCGCTCGCGCCGTTCGGTCAAGAAGATGATAGGAATATCACTGGTGCGGCGGTTGCTGCGCAGGCGTTCTGCCACAGCAAAGCCATCCAGATCGGGTAAACGAATATCCAGGATCACCAGATCTGGATGCGATGAATTGCACAGGCGAACAGCATCCTCCCCCCAATTTGCCGTCAGGACTTGATAGCCCTGCACCCGGAAGTATGCATCCAGCATTTCAGCAATGTCCAGATCATCTTCCACGATCAAAAGGGTAGATTTTTGTTCCTCCAAGACCTCACCTTACTCGATCGGTTCTTTAAAGATCATAAAATCACAGAATTCGTCACCACAAGCTTTGGCCTTGGATTGCACAACCTGGAACTCTTTTCCTCCGGACACCCATTTCAGACCGCCCAGGATCAAACCAGTCGCCATATTACAGGCCGGTTTATCGGTCGTCCTGCCCCAGCACACCGGGCATTTATGAATGCGGTAAAGGAAATGGTCGTCCATTTCTTCCACCGTGCTGTACTGGTCACTGGTCTGAGTGAACACCTTTGCCATGGCCGGGGCGCCGATGCGCAGCTTGGCCTGAAGCGGCAAGACCTTGAATGCCAGATCGCCCACGCCAGCCAGCGCACCAAAGTTGCGCAAGCCCTCTTCAAAGGCATGCCGCCCGGCGCGCAGAGCCAGGCCCCGCCCGCCACGCGGACCATACATTTCTTCCAATGCGCCGTTGATGGCCGAAAAATCGGCGAAATCAAATTCCCGTTTCAGGTTGTCCGCCGGATAATTATCGATCAGCTCTTTCAGGTTGGCCAGGTTCAGAATGGCATTCAAGCCATTCTTACCCATCACTTCTTCCAACGCCTGCAAAGACAGCATGACGATCTTGTTGGGATAATACAATCCACTCTTCGGAATAGGTTCCATTTCGTCTGCCGCCTGTTATATGAGCTTCTTCAAATCTTCAGTTGCCCGGCGCATATCCAGGAAGATCAACCCCAGTTTGGCCTGTTCGCGTGCCAGTGCGGTCAAAACCGCCTCTTCGCCCACTGACATCAACACTACATAGCCTGTTTCGCCTTTAATGTAGACCTGCTCGAGGGATCCCCGGCCCAATTCCCCTGCAATGCGCTCGCCCAGCGACAGCATGGCAGCAGACATGGCAGATACCCGGTCTTCCTCAACTTCCTGCGGCAGGGCTGAAGCAATGGTCAACCCATCAACCGAAACAATGGCCGAGGCCATAATGTCTGGTGAAGACACCTGCATCTCGCGCAATCGTTCAACCATCAGTTGGGTGCGTGACTTTGTCAAATCTGCACTCCTTTATCTTGATTTTTTCTGAACACCATCAATTGAATAATGATCGTCCACTTCAGACCCACAAACTGCCAGGCAGTCCGTGAGGCAGCCAATCCTTTCAATATTCTTCTGAACAAATATTAATGTAGCATAGGGCTACCAGCATGTCAAGCCAGGTACGCAACTCTGCACTTTTCAATTCTGTAATGTCCCCAATTCTGTATTACAATATATACTTGAATATAATCAAGATAAAAATACTCCAATTATCAATGGAAACAAACTCATGAAACACAAAATCCTGACCATTCTCTTCATTCTGGGCATTCTGCTTCCGGCCAGGGTCGTGCGCGCCGAGAACATCCCCTCCAGCAGTGAGGAATCCAAACCCGGCGAAGTACTTTGCCCGCCTGGCGCATATTTGCAAACCCCGCAAGACTGCCTGCCATTGGGACCTTCCCAGACATTGACCGATCTGGCCCGCCAGGGAATCTTCTTGCCCCTCATGCCGCTGCCCGCCGCAAAGCCCGACCCCGAGCTGGTAAAATCCGACCTGAATTTTGCCAAGCTGAATGTGGCAGCTTATGAACCTGTCCCCATTTATGGATCTGCCGAGGATGCCGCCAACGGCAGCAACCCGATCAATTACATCCCCGCTGGTGAGACCCGCTATGTGTCATACAACAGCCGCACACAGATCAACGGCGGTCATTATCTGCAACGCACTGCCGGCGGCTGGGTGCGCGCATCACCCACCGGGTACTCGTCCTTTCAAGGGATGCTCTTTTCCAAAACGCCGGATCACTCCTTTGGCTGGATCGTGGATACCAACCGGCCGCGCACTACGCCCGGCTATGGTTCTCCTGAAGTGGCAAAAGAACTCTACCGCGAAGACGTGGTCAACATCTACGCCATGACAGAAGCCAATGGCACCGACTGGTACATGATCGGCCTCAACGAGTGGGTGGAACGGCGTTACATCCGCGAGCTGCGCATTGCCAGCCAGCCCCCTGAAGGTGTGACCGGCCGCTGGATTGACATCAACCTCTATGACCAGACCCTGGCAGCCTATGAAGATGGGCAACTGGTCTTTGCCACGATCATCGCCACCGGGGCATTCCCCTATTACACCCAACCCGGTCTCTTCCAAATCTACGAGAAGAAGCCCGCCGAAACCATGACCGGCGCATTCTCTGCCGACCGCTCCGACTACTACCAATTGGAAGACGTGCCCTGGACCATGTATTATGACCAGAAGCGCGCCATCCACGGCGCCTATTGGCGGGCGTGGTTCGGCTACGAGCAGACCCACGGCTGCGTCAACCTGTCCATTGGCGATTCCCACTGGCTATACAACTGGGCCAGTGAAGGCGACTGGGTGCACGTCTGGGATCCTTCCGGTCACACGCCCACCGACCCGGCTTTCTACGGCGCTGGCGGCGCATAAAACAGCCACCCAAACTATTAAACCGGCAACTTCGACAAGCTCAGCATCCGGTTATATCAAAAAGAACACCCGTCAGAGATCTGGCGGGTGTTTTCTGTTCCTCAATGAGCTGCCTGCTTTAAGGCCCAAGCACAATCTCCATGCTCGAAAGCGCCACTGTGCCGGGAATGCGACCATCACTCTCCTGGCGCAGGGTCAGGCGCACCGGGATCAAGGCATTCTCCACCCTGTACGGGATCGCCACCCCAAACGGCGTGTGGCTCAAGTCCCCGCTCGGTTCGGCCACTTCCACCTGGGCTGTGCCAAGCACATTACCCTCTTCGTCGATCAATTCCAGCACCAGCGGGTTGGAACTCAACGGGTCTGCCAGGCCGCTGACCCAAACCTCGCCGCCGCTGACCACCTGTCCAGCCTTTGGAAAACGCACCAGATAAGGTTCAAAAGGCACCTGGGAAGAATTGACTTGATTTCTGCCCACCGACATCAGGATCAAATCCACCGAGGACAGCGAAACCCTGCGGCCGAACCTGTCCTGGGTACCGATCTCCAGGCGGGCCAGTTCCGCCGCCGCCGAAATGTTGAACTCCAGATACGGGGCGATCCAGATGCTGGCTCCCTTGGTGTAGGAATAATCCAGCAATTGATCCACCATCATGCGCCCGTCTTCACCCACCAGGCGCACGCGCACCAGACCATCTGCACCAGGCAATACCATAGCCTCGATCCGGTAAGGGGATATGATCTTGGAATACAGGCCGGGCTTGGTGATGTTCAGACTGGCCAAAGGCGGGGTGGGAGTGGCTGTCATGGTCGCAGTGGCCGTGTTGGTCGGTGTACGGGTAGGAAAAGGCCAGCGCGGGCGTACCGTAGCACTCGGCTCAATGGTTATGGTTGGGGTTGGGGTACGGGTGGGCGGCAAGGGCGTGGCTGTCGGCGGCAGCGGGGTGACCGTTGGCTGCACGACTGGCGTCTCACTTGCCCCGCCCAGTATTAACGCAGGCAGGGTCTCAATGGGTAAAAAGTCAGCCAGAGTAACCGTTGTAGTTACAGCCTGAGTGGCCGCCAACGCCGGCGCTGCTGCTCCGTCCGGGGTAACAGACGCTCTCGATTGACAAGCAGCCAACATACATAAAGCTGCAATGCAAATCAACCCTGTCTGCCATAATTTTACTATACGAAATCGATTCGTTTTCACCAGAAATACAGGTTCACGCATGCAACAATTATAAATCAAACCTGTGCAATGCTGCGTTTTAAATGACAACCATATTAAATTCCACAAATCAGTGCCAAGCGCGGTAAACCTCCAAGGCTTTGTTGTCTCTTGACACAGCAAGCGGGCAGGTCAGTAACCTACCCCTACAACAGACAAATCATTTTTGCCAGGGACAGGTTTCTAACCTGTCTGATGCACGAATGGATAAGCAACCAATCAAAATGTAAAATCTAACCACCTGATTGTTTCCCGTACGCACATTTCAAAAAACAATTGGTTCTGTCAGCGCCGCAGCCTGTGGAAAGCGTTTGGGCTGCGGCGATCATCAAAACAGAGAGGGGGATTGCTTCAACGGGGCAAATGAGCGGGAAAGTACCCCATCGTATATTTTTCGCCCCGTTTCGCAATGACAAAATATCAGATGAATAGTTGTGGAGTTTGAAGATAAAAAAGCCGGGTCTTTGAGAACAACCTTGAAGCATGGTTGATATGTGGGTGTTTTTGGTGCGTAGCGCCAAAAACACCCACACAAAACTTCTCTTTCACAGCATTCCCAAAGAGTCAAAAAGCCGGTGGATGTTGTATCCACCGGCTGAAACATGCCTATAGGTTGTAAATTTCACCGTACTTGGTGCGCAGATAGCGCAGGTATGGCGCCGGGTCGATCCTCGATCCGGTCACCTTCTGCACCAGCTCCTGCGGCTCGAACTTGGCCCCGTGGCGGTGAATATTGCTGCGCAGCCAGACCAAAAGATCGCCAAACTCGCCTTTTTCAAATTGCGTCTGCAAGCCGGGAATGTCCTGCTGGATCTTTTCCCACAACTGGACAGAGATCAAGTTTCCCAGCGCATAGGTGGGGAAGTAGCCGATCAAACCGCTTGACCAGTGCACATCCTGTAAAACGCCTTTGGCGTCATCCGGCGGGGTCACACCCAGGTATTCCTGCATGCGTGCATTCCAAGCCTGCGGCAGGTCGGCCACGGCCAGCGTGCCTTCCATCAGGGCGATCTCCAGTTCGAGGCGCAGCATGACGTGCAGGTTATAGGTGGCCTCATCAGCTTCCACGCGGATCAGGGACGGCTCAACCTTGTTGATGCCCCGGTAAAAAGTTTCCATGTCCACACCCTTCAGTTGGGCGGGGAACAGTTCCTGCAAGCGGGGATAGAAATACCGCCAGAAAGGCCGTGAACGGCCTACCAGGTTTTCCCACATGCGTGACTGCGATTCATGCACTGCCAGCGAAGCACCATCCGCCAGGGGGGTGCGCCCCAGGGCGGGGTCAAAACCCAGTTCATACAGGGCATGGCCGCCCTCGTGCATGGTGCTGAACATAGAGGAACTGACCAGGTCTTCCATGAAGCGCGTGGTAATGCGTACATCATTCAAACCGAAGGAGGTCGTGAAGGGATGGGCTGCCTCATCCTGACGCGAACGATCCCAATCCAGGCCAAAGCGGGTGGCGACCTCTACCCCAAAATCCCATTGCTGCTGTTTGGGATAAGTTTGCCTGAAGAAACTGTCATCCACCTGCGGCCTGGCCATGATCTCTTGCAGCAATGCCACCTGCTGCTCGCGCAGCACACCAAAGATCGATTTCACTTCGGCGGTCTTCATCCCAGGTTCAAAGTCATCCAGCAGCGGGTCATACACATGGTCATACGGGGCAAAGAAATCTGCGTACTGCCGCCGCAAGTCAACGATCCGCTCCAGGTTGGGCAGGAAAATGGAGAAGTCCTTCTTGGCTCTGGCTTCCTGCCAGGCGGACTGCCCAACTGTGGTTTCTTTGGCAAAATCGGCCACCCAATCCGCCGAGACTTTAATATGCTTCTCGTATTCTCGGCGGGTCACCTTGAGTAAACGAGCCTCATCAGAGTCAGGATCCAGCCGGGCGGCTTCTTCCGCCAGGCCGTCCAGCAGATCGCCAATTTCCGGCGAGGTGCTCTTGATATGCGAAATACGGGCAATGGTCGCCAGATGGCTGCCGCGTTCCTCAGCCCCCTGGGCAGGCATGTAGGTTTGATGATCCCAGCCCAGCACAGCCTCCACATGTTTCAGGTCAACGATCTCACCCAGGCGTTCCTTGAGCAATTCCCACTTGTTTTGCATGGCGTTTTTTACCAATCCTTTTGAGAGAAAATGATGAATATCTACACTGCTCTTTCATTTTACCGCAAAACAGCTGACGGCAATCTGGCCATCTGGCTGATTTCAACCCGGCCATCCGGTCTGTGTTAAAATCGCTGCATGACCCGAAAGATCAATCCCCGCATGCTGGAAAGCGCGCCCATGCAGCGCTGCAAACTGCACCAGTGCCAGGCCGCCTGCTGCCTGTACGGCGTCTGGCTCGACAGCGCGGAAGTTGAAACCCTGCGCCAACATGCAGAGCAGATCGCCCCGCACATGCCTCCGGGCAAACAGCAACCGCCAGCATGGTTCGATGAGCGTCAGGAAGCCGATCCCTTCTCGGCCAGCGGCCAGGTCATCCACAGCGCGGTGGTAGAGCACCATCGCCACTATGGCGGCACGGCCTGCGTCTTCCTGCGCAGCGACCACAAATGCGCCCTGCAGGTAGCCAGCCAGGCCAGCGGCCACCATCCCTGGCACTGGAAGCCCTTCTATTGCATCCTGCACCCCCTTGACCTGGACGAAGAAGGCCGCATCACTCTGGATGAAACTGACCTGATGCTGGATGAGCCGGGCAGTTGTCTGCGTCCGGCCACGGAGAATATTCCACTTCTGGTCACTTTTGAAGAGGAGCTGCGTTACTTCCTGGGGGATGAGGAATACGAGAAATTGATCAATTCATCATGTGAATTGCAGAATCTATAAAAAACCGCCTTTTTCAAAGCGGTGTGTTTTTCCTCAATAATCTCTACTCGTGCCGCAGGGCCTCTACCGGCTCCAGCTTGGCAGCTCGATTGGCAGGATAAATGCCAAAGAAGATGCCCACCGCCGCCGAGAAGAGAGTCGCCAGCAACACAGCCTGCAAACCGACAGTTGGATTGAGCGGTGTTCCGCTGGCCTCAGCGATCTTGTTGACTGCAAATGCCAGCAGCCAGCCCACCCCGATACCGATGATCCCGCCAAACATGCTCAACAAGGCCGACTCGGTCAGGAATTGGATCAGAATATCCCGCTTGCGCGCCCCCAGGGCCTTGCGCAAGCCGATCTCTCGCGTGCGCTCGGTGACCGAGACCAGCATGATATTCATGATGCCGATGCCGCCCACCAGCAGAGAGATGCCAGCCACCCCACCCAGGAAGATGGTAAACGTGCCGGTAATGAGCTGGGCTGTGGCCACAAAATCCTTCTGGGTAAAAACGGTAAAATCATCCGGGCCAAGCGTGATGCGATGGCGCACGCGCAAAATGTCGGATACCTCGGCTGCCGCCGCATCCACTGCTTCAGCGCTGGCTGCCTGCAGGTAGATCGTATCCACCCGCTCCGCAGAACGGCGCACAAAGCGCGTCTGGGCCGAGGTCAAAGGTACCACCACAAAATTATCCTGACTGCCAAAACTGCTGCCACCGCCTTTGGCAACCGTGACCCCGACCACGCGGAAAGGCTGGCCCTCGATGCGCACCGATTCACCCACGATGCCGTCCTGGCGGCCAAACAATTTCTCGGCCACATCCGGGCCCAGCACCACCACAGATGCCCGCCCCAGCACCTGATCCTGATTGAAGATCTCGCCTTCATTCATAACAAAATTACGCACGGAAAAATAATCCGGCGTGCTGCCAACGATCTCGGTGCTGATCGTCTCACCGGCAAAAACCACCGACCCGCGCGTGCTGACTGCCGGCGCTACCGCCAACACAGAAGGCGCCTGAAAAGGGTCTGCAATGGCGGCTGCATCACCGGTGGTCAAAGGCTGCACATTGCGCACTTCTTCATTGAAATTGCCCGAGAAGACAAAGATCAAATTGGTGCCGATGCCAGAAATCTGGCCGGTGATGGTGTCCTGTGCTCCCTGACCTACGGCCAGCATGGCGATCACCGCCGCCACGCCGATCACAATGCCCAACACGGTCAAACCGGAACGCATCTTGTTGGCGTTCAGGCTTTCCAATGCTTCATACACTGCCTGAATAAGGTTCATGCGCCGTTCTCCACCAGCAGGCCATCCTTCAGTTGGATGATCCGTTGGGCCTGTTCACTGATCTTGGGGTCATGTGTGATCAGAATAACCGTCGTTCCGCGTTCCCGATTCAGGTTTTGCAGCAATTCCATGATCTCCTTGCCGGACTTGCTGTCCAGGTTGCCGGTGGGTTCATCGGCCATAATGATGGCCGGATCGTTGACCAGGGCTCTGGCCACAGCCACCCGCTGCTGCTGGCCGCCGGAAAGCTCCGTGGGACGGTGATGCATGCGGTCTCCCAGACCAACCGCCTCCAACGACTGGCGGGCGCGTTCACGCCGCTCTTTTCCCTCCACACCGGCGTAGCGCATGGGCAGTTCTACATTGGCCAGCGCCGACTGGCGCGGCAGCAGCATGAAACTCTGGAACACAAAGCCCACCTTGCGGTTGCGAATATCAGCCAGTTGATCATCATTCAACGTGGCTACCTGTTCGCCATCCAAAATGTACTCGCCTGAGGAAGGGCGATCAAGACAACCCAGAATATTCATCACAGTTGACTTGCCTGCCCCGGATGGTCCCATGATGGCCACCACTTCTCCCCGGCTGATATTAAAAGAAATACCGGCCAAAGCATGCACCTCTACCAGCCCCATCTGATAGGTCTTGCGCACGTCCTTGACTTTGATCACATAGTCTTCCATGCCGCCTCACTGACCACTGAATGGGCCGCCGCCTGGAGGCCCAAAGCTGCGCGGCGGGTTCAAAACCACCACATCGCCTTCTTTTACATCCCCTTCCAGCAATTCGCTGTTCACGTCCGCAATGCTGCCGAGTGTGATCTCCACCGCCTCCGGCAGGGGGCTGCTGCGCAACACATACACCACCCGTTTGCCATTCTCAAAGCGCACTGCCCGGTTGGGCACCAGCAGCACATCTTCCAGTTGTTCCACCACAATGGTCACCGCGGCTGTCATCCCCGGACGGATATCGCAGGTCTGGCAGATTGCTTCATCGATCTCAACCGACACGCGGAAGTTGACCCCGCTGGCAGTAACCGTACCCACATTGGCCACTTCGATCACCTTGCCGACAAAATTATCGCCCAGGATGGCGTCAAAAGTTAACCGCACCGGCTGACCGATCTTGACCCGGTTGATATCCACCTCGGGAATGTCCACGTCGACCATCATGCGGTTGAGATCATCTACACGAAACGACAATGTGCCCGGATTCACCGTATCACCAGGCTTGCCATCGACCTGGGTCACTGTTCCGGCAAATGGCGACTCGAGCCGCCGGTAGGCCAGGGTAGCCTCAATGGCAGCCACCCGCGCCTGGGCTGCGGCAATCTCCTGCGGGTCCACCCCGTTCTTGAGCCGCTCCCATTCACGCTCGGCATCCTGCAAGCTGGCCAATGCCACATCAACCTGGGCATCCGCTTTCTGCACATCCTCCGGGTCAGGCATGCCCAGGGCATAGTTCAAATTGGCCAAAGCCCGGTCACGATTCCTGCGCGCCACCGATAACTGCGAAAGCGCAAAAGCCCGGTTGGAGTCGTCTTCGGCGCTGTCTTCCACCCAGCCATACAATTCCTCGGCCCGCTTCACCGCATCCTGCGCCAGGATGTAATCGGCGCGCAAGCCGTCCAGGGTGTTCTCACCCGCCCGACGGTAATCCTGTTTCTGGCGGTCTTCAACAGCCTTGTTATAGGCGATCTGCGCCTGGGCCAAAGTCAGCTGCGCCGCAGCGCGGGCAGAATCGGAATCCTGCAAATTATCCAGCGCCTTGCGCGCCGAAAACAACTCAGCCTCAGCCAGAATCACAGACTGCGGCAGCGAGCTTTGTGCCAAATCAGCCAGCACTTCATTCGCCCCAACCTCCTGGCCGACCTGAACATAAACATTCTCAATCCGCCCGCTGGTCTGCCAGGCAAGTTGAGTGGTCTGGTTGGCACGTACCGTGCCGGTCGCCCCCACAGAGGCCAGCAACTCGCCGCGAGTGATCGTTACCGTTTCATACTGGGAACTGGCTGCCGCGGCCGATTTTTGTATCTGGTTCACAACAAAAAAGCCGCCAACCGCCAGCACGATCACCACACAGACAATGATTATTACCGTCTTCCTTCGCATAGTCCACTCCATTACATGAAAAACCAGCCGCAGGTCACCTTCTCTACAGCCGGGCTGCATTGCACTTCTGTATACTTCCAACGATTTATTCTACCCGATTTTTATTTGCATATTATTAAGATATACGAGATTCATTGGAAAATGGCGCGGTGCTAGTATTACAGCGCAAGGTTGACCTCTAAAGCGGCCAAACGAGCGAGTTTAGACTTGCGATGAGACAGATAAGCCTGATGATTACGCTTCTGGTAATAACGAACGCGATGTAATGCAGCAGCGATATCAAAAACAGGCTTGGGTAAAACCGCAGACAAAAGCAAACGGACTTGGTAAACCGTAAGAGCAGGGGATTTGTCATGAAAACGGACGCGCAGACGAACCAGGAAGTGATGAGCCAGGGCCACCAGCAACATATGGTGGTGCCAACCCAGCCAACTGCGCGTCTCGTAATGGTCCAACCCGATTTCACCTTTATCTTCCTCAAAAATGATCTCGATCGGCCAGCGCATTCCGCTGATGCGCACAAATTCAATCGGGGACGTTTCAACCGGGGCATTGCTAAAGTAGAACTTGATCACGGTAGGATCGTCCAGATTACGACGGAGGATCAACCAAACCTCAGGGCCAGGCAAGTTGGCGCGCGATTCAATCAAGCGCAGGAAGGCAAAACTGCACACAATCGGACCCTTGCTGCCCTCTTTGATGGTGGCTTTGCTCCACGCCTCGGGCGGAATGCAGAGAAGCAGGTCATCGGCTCGAACTGGATGATCGGTTTCGTTGCGCAAACGCAAACGGGTCGGGCGGCGACCACGCCCTTTCCACTCGGGCAAAAACACTTCAGGGCGAGAAGGCCAGATCAAGGTCGAACACTTGATTTCGGTGAAGTACCACTTGTTCAGTTGCGCTACCCCGTCCCGAAAAGCGGGCGAATCACCATACAATTCATCGGCGGCCACCCATTGAAAGGGCAAACTGTCGCGCTGGACGGCCCGTTTCAGCAATTCCAACCCGATTTCCGGTTTCGTTTTGGCTTTCAGATCAACGGGAACGCCACATGCTGCGCGTTGTTCCTGATGCGCTTCGTTGAACCAGCTTTCCGGCATGAACAACTGTCCTTCAATCAGGCTGTAGCCTTTTCGGCTGGCGTACCCCAGGTAGACCCCGTTCTGGCTGTTGGCGACTTTGCCCACCGCTCCGCAGTATTGTGCAGCGACACCCACCGAGCAGTCGCCCTGTTTTACCACGCCACTTTCGTCGATCAGCGCCACACCATCCACCTCGCCCAACGTCTCCGCCACCAGCCGTTGATGGATTTCGATCACCGGTTCGGTCTTCCACGGGCTTTGCCCCACAAAGTACTGCAGGTTGCGCACGTTTTCGCCCAGTCCCAATGCCATCTGCTCGTCATTCTTGCGCGCCGCGTCCCCCAGCAAGCCTCTCAAGTAGGTTTCGCTGCGTTCCAATTGTTCTGCTCGCTGAAAGGCAGGTGCAAACAAGGCGATGTATTCTCTCATTTCGTCCAAAAACTGTTCGATGTCTTGCTCGCTCAAATTGCATTGTGGGGCTGGGCAAGTTTCCGTTACAATTCCTATAGGCATGGTTTTCTTTTCTCCTTCCCACTTGGCCGTGGTTGGGGAAAGATACCATGCCTTCCCTTTTTAGGCTACTAAGCCTTTTGAACTTTGCGCTGTAATACTAGTCACTGAGGCAAGTGTTGAACGCTCAAATGCGATTACCCTGTAGTCAGGGACGAGGGAGAGCGAATCCACATGAGGTATAATTTTTTGATGCAAAACAGACTTGATCCCTTACCATTTCGCGGATTACCGGTAGAAAAAATGATCCTCCGATTGAAAAGAACCCTGTACAACATCCTGCTGGTTGCCCTTTGCCTGATCATTCTGACAGGCAGCATCACCCCGCCGGACAAAGACAACCAACGTGTGCGGCAGTATACCCGTTCGATCGAATTTGATTACGTTACCTGGGGCATGAACGCCCTGCTGCGTAAAAATGAACAGGCCGCCCTGGGTCTTGCCAACCACATGCCTGCTGACCAGCAAACGCAGCTGGTCAATGAATGCGTTGAAGTGACCCGCCTGATCAACAATCTGCAAGCTGCCCTGCAGCAAATTTATGGCGATCCGCACGACCCGCGTCCGGATGAGACCGCCCAGCCGCTGAAAGAAAAACTGGATTACTACCAGCGCGGCGACCGCACCATCGCCCCGTTGTGCGAAGCCATCCTCCAGCAGCAAGTGAGCGAACTGCTGGCCGAGCTGGGGTTAACCAGCGCCGGGCAGCCTATTCCACCGGTGCTTTACCATGCCACGCCCCTGCCCATGGCCCTGATCGTCTCACCGCGTAACGCCATCCAGCAGACAGCCAATATCTCGCTGCTGGCCAAACTGAGCATTGACGAGACAATCGCCCTGGAAAAGCAGGTGGAAACAGGCATGGATGTCTCGGCCCTGGTGGTGCCCATCGGCGGGGTGGGTGTTTATCCCACCATGGTCAAAAGCACCTCAGATCTGGCCTGGCAGATCGAAGTGATCGCCCATGAATGGATCCATAATTACCTGACCCTGCGCCCGTTGGGCATCAATTACGACACTTCCTCCGAACTGCGCACCATGAACGAGACCACCGCCAACCTGGCCGGAAAAGAGATCAGCCAGGCGGTGCTTGCCCGCTACTATCCGCAATATTTGCCGCCAGAGCCAGCGCCCGCCCCCGACCCGCCACCAATGCTGGAACCCGAAAACGAACCTGAGCCTGTGCCGGTTTTCGATTTTCGCGCCGAAATGCGGGAAACCAGGGTAACCGTGGATGAACTACTGGCCGAAGGAAAAATTGAAGAAGCCGAAGCTTACATGGAAAGCCGCCGTCAGATGTTTTGGGACAAGGGCTTTCAGATCCGCCGGTTGAACCAGGCCTATTTTGCCTTTTACGGGGCCTATGCCGATCAACCCGGCGGCGCTGCCGGCAGCGATCCGGTTGGGCCGGCTGTAACGGAACTACGCCAGCGCAGCCCATCTCTGGCCCACTTCATCCGCACCATTGCCAGAATGACATCCTTCGATGAATTGCAAAAGGCTCTTGAGTCGCCGGCGGCCGTGCAGAACTAGCCCAGGTCGTCACCCCCCAGATCGGGCATATCCTTTTCGATATCATCCGGCGACTGGCCCTTGGCCAGCCGGTCAACAACCTCGTCAAATTCGCCGCCCATGTCTTCCCCCAGCTCCCGTTGCATATCGCGCATCATCGAGCCCAGGGCACGCGGGTCCTGGTCCACCGCCGCCAGGCGGGAAGGGTCTGCCAGGGTCTCCAGGCGGCCGTGATCGCCGCGTGCCACCCGCACCCGGTTGAACTTGCGCTGCACATTTTGACTCTGGCAATGCGGGCAAATCACGGGCTGTTTGCCATAATCAGCATACGATTGGAATACCTCAAATTTGCGTCCGCAGTCCACACAACGATACAAATAATTGGGCATGTCTGCCTCCCCAACAATGGCTTGTACTAAAAAACTACAGATATCCATTATAATCATATCACCCTGCCGCCGTACAGGCGCACAATGAGGGTCTTTGGGAAAACTGTAAAGCATAGTAGAGTTGCGGTGTTTTTGGAGCTCCGCTCCAAAAACACCGCAACCAAACCATTTTCACGGCAAATCCCAAACAGCCCACAATGAAATTCTTTGGAAAGTAGCGTGATGCGTAGTATGGGTGATAATTAACAAATAAAAAGAGTTTTGCTTCAGGAACGAGCGAGAAGCTGAAAAGAAGACGGAACCCATGACACAAACCTATGACCATGCTTTTGACGACATCTCTTTTGACGTGCTCCACCCCCAACCGCTGTTGATCGTCATCTCCGGCCCTTCCGGGGTGGGCAAGGATGCCGTGCTGCATTCCCTGCAAAAGCTGCGCCTGCCTTTTCATTTTGTGATCACCGCCACCGACCGCGAGCCACGTCCCGATGAAGAACACGGCGTAAATTATTTCTTTGTTACCACCCAGGAATTCGAACAAATGATCGCCCAGGATGAACTGATCGAATATGCCGTGGTCTACGACCAGTACAAAGGCGTACCCAAAGGACAGGTGCGCCAGGCGCTGGCCAGCGGGAAGGACGTCATCATGCGTCTGGATGTGCAGGGTGCGGCCAAAGTACGCCAGCTCTGCCCGCAGGCCATCCTCATCTTCCTGGTTCCCGCCAGCACCCGGGAATGGGTGCAGAGATTGCAGGAACGGCGCAGCGAGACTCCCGAAAGCTTCCATCTGCGCATCGAGACCGCCAGGCAAGAGTTGGAACGCATCCCCGAATTTGACTATGTGGTCATCAACGCCCAGGACAAACTGGAAGAAGCCGCCGACCAGATCGTGGCCATCATTGAAGCCGAACACCTGCGGGTGCACCCCCGAAAGATCAGCCTATGAGTGAATTCCCTGCCCCGCAAGAAAACCCGCATCTGGACGGGCTTTCCCCGCAAACAGACCCGCCAATCGCTGAACCGCCCCCACCACAACCGGTGCAAATTCCCATTCATCCCCCGTCCGGGCGGGTGTGGGTCACTTATGCCATCATTGGCGTGACTGCCCTCATCTATCTTTTGCAAACCTTGAGCAAAACCGTGTTCAATGTCGATTATCCCGCCTATCTGGGCATGAAAGTCAATGACTTTATTTTAATGGGACAGATTTGGCGGCTGATCACCCCCATGCTGCTGCACGGCTCTGTGCTGCACATCGGCTTCAACATGTATTTCCTGTACCGCATCGGGCCGGGCCTGGAACGCAACTATGGCAGCGGGCGCTTCCTGCTGCTCTATCTGGCCACCGCCTTCAGCGGCAATGTATTCTCCTTCCTGTTCACCCCCGCGGCCTCACTGGGCGCATCCACTGCCATCTTCGGCCTGGTGACCGCCTATGCCGTGCTGATCTACCGCAACCGGCGTTTCTTTGCCGACCCGCAAAAAGCCCTGACTGACATCACCATCACCATTGTCGCCAACCTGATCCTCGGCCTGTCAGCCGGCATTGACAACTTCGGCCATGTGGGTGGTCTGCTGGGCGGCCTGGCGATTGGCTGGTTTGGCGGGCCGCAGCTGGCCATCAAGCTGGAAGCGGACGGCTACCACATCTTCAACCGCCAATCTGCCACCAGATACGCCGCCGTCATCGCGGCAGTGACCACCGCCTTTGCCCTTTTGGCAGCGCTCAAACCTCTGCTATTCTGATACAGCCTCGTTTATTAGCGTACGGTGTAATCGTCAAACAGCGAGCCGGCTCCGCTTACCGGCTCGCTGCATCTTTCCCCCTATTTAACCCTATCCACTTTAAGGGTTCTCCTCCTCAAGCCGCAAAATGGCTGGCAAAAAGAAGCCGCTCAGGCCCATCAACAGGCAGCCGCCGCCGCCAAAGGCAAACAGGATGCGCGGGCCAAAAGCTTGCGCAGCCGGGCCAGCCACCAGCATCGAAAGCGGCACCGCTGCCGTGGCCAGGCTGGCCACCAGGGTAAAGACCCGTCCCTGCATCTCCGGCGAGACCCGGCTCTGGATGATGGCCTGAAATGGCCCGTTGGTGATCGGGTGCATCACCCCGGCGAAAGCCATGCCCACCATTGCCAGCAGGAATAAGGAAGACGGCGCCAGCCACACCAACAGCATGCCCAGCCCCATGCCCACCAACCCGCCCAGCACAGAGTAGATCTTGCGTTTGAATCCGCCCCACACCCCCAACAGCAAACCACCCGCCACCACGCCGAAACCCCAGGCAGACTGCATCCAGCCCAACTGCATGGCCCCCCCCTGAAAGAACTGGGTCACCAGCAGCGGCAAGACCATGAACAGAGGCGTGAAAAAGAAATTGCACAGCACAGCCATCACCAGCAGCACGCTCAAGGCCCGCCAGGCAAGCACATAGTGCAAACCCTGGCGCACGTCTTGCAGCACACCGCCAACAGAAGAAGGTTTTCCACTCGCCGCGGCAGCCGGCTGGGGAATAACCACGAACAATAACGGGATGATGGCCAGCAGGGCGGTGAAAAAGTCAATGAACAGAATACCAAAGATGGGCATCAAACCCAGCAGAAGCGCCCCCAGCGGCGGCCCGGCAATGTTAACGCTGCCCTGCACAGCCTGATTGATGCCCGCGATGCGGGACAAATGCTCTTTAGGCACCATCAAAGAAGTTGAGGCTTTCATCGCCGCCCAGTGAAAGATATTGCCCAGCGAACGCACGAAAAGCACCGCGTAGATCTGCCAAACCTGCACCCATCCCAGCCAGAACAAAAGCGCCACTCCCACTGTCACCAGGGCGATCAAGCCATCAGCAAAGATCATCACCCGCCGCCGGTTCCAGCGGTCCACCAAAGCCCCGGCGAAGGGCGCCAGCACCACTTCCGGCAGATAGGAGAAGAAAGAGGCCAGCGCCAGCACAATGGCCGAACCTGTCTCCTGGGTCAGCCACCAGATCAGCGCGAACTGCACCAACTGGCTGCCCAGCAGCGATATGGATTGGCCGGTCCAGATCAGGAAGAATGGCTTGCGCCAGTCTTCCGCTGTGGATGCCGCAATGATGCCTGAAGGAAATGCCATGAATCTTCACCTGTCGTCTGTAATTTCAAAAAACCGGATGGCTGTAATGCCAGGTTTTAGCTGAAGCAGGATGATTGCATCTTTGAGTTTATTTATTGTACAAAATAGCAGGCATCAAAACGGTTTAAAAAATTCACATTTGCGCAATTCGGGGCAGGAAATCTGGTTGTTGGATTTTAAAAAAACAAATTGATCTGTCTTCGCGAAGCCCGAGCGCTTTCCTCGGGCTGTGGCGATCCCCAAAACTGACAGGGAGATTGCTTCAACGGGGCAAAATCGCCGGAAGTTACACCCCAAAGATGGTAATTTTTTACCCCATTTCGCAATGACAAAGTGTCAGACGGCTAAAGAAAGAAACTCCTGCGGAAAAAACCCGCAGGAGAGTCAATTGTCATTGGCTGGTCAATCGGGCACGCTTCAACCTTCCACCACTACCGCACCTTCCACCAGTGGCTGCCTGGACGGAGCATTCTCATCCGATTCGATATTGCGGATCAGCGGATGCAGCACGCCAAACACACCAGCCGCCACGCACAAACCACCGGCCACGATATACCAGATTTGCAAACCCAGCGCGTCAGACACCGGCCCGGCAACCGCCAGGCTGAAAGGCGAGGTAAGCCACAACAAACTGCCGATCAATGAAAAGATGCGGCCCTGCATCTCGGGGGCGATCGACCCCTGCAGCAGCGCCATCAGCGGGCCATCCACAGTCGGCACCATCAAACCGCAGAAGAAAAGCAAACCCACTGCCACCCGGAATGCCTCGGGCGGTGTAAACCCCAGGATGAACAGCGCCAATCCCAACCCACTGATGCCCATCATGCAGGTAAATATCTTGCGCCGGAAACCGCCCCACACACTCAGCAGCAGGCCGCCCACCAGCATTCCGACCCCGGAAGCAGCTTCAATCAAACTATACTCCGCCGCCCCGCCCTGAAAATGCTGGCTGACCAGCAGCGGCAGCAAGGAAAATGCCGGGGTCAGGGCAAACTTAAACACCATCGCCATCACAATAATGACCACCATGCCTTTCCAGCCGCGCAGGTATTGAATGCCTTCCCTGACGTCAACCCAGATGGAAGCTGGCTTGCCGCTGGCGGCAGCCTTTGCCGGCTGCGGGATTTTCACAAAAAGCAGCGGGCAGATCGCCAGCAGGGCTGTGCCCACGTCCACCATCATCACAAAATGCAGCGGCAGCAGCGACATGAGCAATGCACCCAGCGGGGCGCCAACGATGGCCAGTGTGCCGTGCAGGGTCTGGTTGGCCCCTGCCACCCGTGAAAGATGCTCCTTGGGCACCATCAATGAGGTGGATGCCGACATGGCCGGACTGTGGAACATGCCACCCAGCGAGCGCACCAGCATGACCACATATACATACCAGACTTGCATGGTGCCCGCCCAAAACTGGTACGCCAGCCACAGGGAAGCCAGGGCGATCAGGCCGTCTGCCACGATCATCACCCGTTTGCGATCCCAGCGATCCACATAAGCCCCGGCAATCGGCCCCAAAAGGATCTCGGGGATCAAGGCCACCAGGGTGGCAGTGGCCAGCACGGTGGCCGATCCGGTCAGGTCAGTCAACCACCACACCAGCGCAAACTGCACGATGCGCGATCCCGTCAGCGAAAACGCCTGGCCGATCCATACCAGAAAGAAAGTTTTGACCCAACCGTTGTTCTTCAGTGTAAATTTCTTTTCCATTATGCCTCACTCATTTTGTTACCAGACAAATTGATATACAAGCATACGCAGTTCATCGTATGCCAGTCGCGCTAAACGCGCTTGTGCAAAATATTCTTTAGATGAAAATGGAGGCCTACTCGATGAATACCTCTACATGCTCACCGTCTTTATCGTCATAGACATCGACGATTTTTCCCTGGCTGCCGTTGCCGATCATTTCCAACAAATCCTGAACATCCACCCCTTCAATTTCGGGCACAAAACGCATGCCCATCTTGAGTCCGGAGTTGACCACACCCATCGGCATGCGCAGATTGACCCGCCTCTTGCCGGTGTCGGTGTCGGTCACCTGCACGCGAAACCAGCGCTTGTCGTCCGGGTCCGTTGAAAAGTTAAACTCCCGTTCGCGGCGCGGGCTTGCTTTTTCCTGTTTCACTTCGCCCAGGGCTTCCAGCAAACCGGCTGCCTGTTCGGCCGTGATCTTGCCATCCTGCAGCATTTGCAGAATTTTTAATCGTTCTTCATTGGTTGCCATTTCACACCACCTTCATCCATCTACTCATCCACAGCCTCGCCGCGCAGCAGCGCCTGTGCTTTTTCAAAAGAGATATCGCCCTTCTCCAACTCCTCCAGGATCCTGCGCCGATCTTCGGCCGCCGGCTTGAGCGGCAGCTCTTCCGGTTGTGGTTCAAAGCCCAGGGTGCGCATGACCTCATCCAGCCGGTTGCGCAGGGTGGGATAGGACAGGTTCAGCTCTTTCACCAGGCGGTTAAAGCGGCCTTCACAGCGGATGAAGCTCATCAAAAAGTCCATCTGCTCGGCTGTCAACACCGCCAAAGGATCAGGTTTGGGACGAAAGAAACCTTCGATGGTGGTATCACACTGCGGACAATGCAGGCGGGTGACCACCAGTTCACCTTCACAAACCGGACAACGTGTCAATTGCGGATTCATCTTCCACTCCAGAATGATCAAAACAGCTCAATAAAAACTTAAGTATATTGTAGCAATATTTAATTATTTGTCAATAGTTTTGAATATAATTAATTGTATTTTGAAATTAATTAAATAATATTTATTTCGATTGCGTAATATTAAATCCCTTGTCTTTGCCAGCACCTGCACATGACCATCTGCTGCCGCAAACCGGTTGCATACAGGCCAAATTTCAATATAATTTCTTTAGCTCCTTTTCTGTTTTGCCAAATTTTTTACCTTTCCGCCCATGCATGTGATCTGCCACAGGAGGACACTCATGCAAGATATCATCATTACCCTGATCGTCATCGTTGTGACCGCCATTTTGGTTGGCGTCATCTTCTGGTTTGTTCACCAGCACAAAGTGCAACAGGAGCAGTTGTTCGTGAACACGTCCAGCCTGCGCGGCTGGGTGTATGAGCGCATCGAGCAGCGTCTGACCTCAGGTTTCCGTCTGTGTGGCACTGCCGCCGGCGCAGCCTGGGAATTGCTGTCCCTGAGAGAATCCACCGGGCGTGAAGCAGGGCCGGGCTCCTCCAATGTCACCGTCAGCACCACCTGGAGCAGCGTTCCCGCCAACCCGCCGGGCGGGTTGATCATGATCGGTTTGCGCCCTGCCATCAGTGCCGAGAACGCCTCTGCAGTGGCGGCCAGCATGGGCAGCATGCTGGTGCAATCAGCTCTGCGCCTGATGCTCGGTTCGGATGCTGCCCATCAACTCAGTTCAATGCAGGAAGTGGAAGCCGGCAGCGCCACTTTCCGCCAGCGCTACATGGTCTGGGCGCACACCGAAGCCGACGCCCGGCGGCTGGTCTCCAGCAGCGTGGAATCCGCCCTGCTGGCCTGGCCGAAGAAATCAAACCTGGTGATCAAACTGGGGCCTGAAGGCATCCATATCCGTTTGCCGGAACAACTTAGCCAGCCCTCGGCTGTGGACCCGTTGATCGACCTGGGACGCTGCCTGCTGGAGGCCTGGCAAAGCGGGGGGTAAACCCCAGACAAGTCCAGAACCGGCACGAAACAAGCAATCATTAACAAGTAACCTGGAGGAGAAAAAATGAACCGTCACTGGAAAACCGTCGGCATATTGATTACCCTGCTTATTCTTTCGCTATCCTGCAGTTTATTGGGCGGCAAGCAGGACAGCGCCCCAAACCAGGACATTGAAACCGGGGCGTCGGCCTTGGGTCAGCGCCTGCGTCAGTGGGCAGGCTCGGCCACGGCCAGCTCCGAATATACCAAAACGGACTGGTCTGCCTCGCAGGCCACCGGCGCGCCGGACGCAGAATGCGGTGATGATGTGCGCGGCTGGGCTTCGGCCAGCCTGAGCGGGAAGGAATGGCTGGAACTGGAATACGCCGTGCCAGTCGTCCCCACCCAGATCAATATTCACCAGAACGATAACCCATCCCAGATCGTAGAGGTGATGGTCATCACCCCGGAAGGCAAAAAATATACCATCTGGAAAGGCGACGCCGAGGTGATCAATTTCTGTCCAAATGTGATGACCATTGACCTGAATTTGAAAGAAACCATTGCCGTCAACCGCGTGCGGCTGGTGATCGATTATGATGCGCTGGATCTGGGCTGGAATGCGATTGATGCGGTGGAACTGGTCGGCTTCGCACTCACTTCTCAGGCGTCTGCTCCACAGAGCGATGCCCCCAAGCCGCCAGTCAGGCCGACTGCCCCTGAAGCCGAAGCGCCTGCCGCCCCGCCCCCGGCCAGTGCGAATACCAGCGCCAACATCCCCGCCCCAACCGGCTTCCTGGCTGCGCCCCAATATCAGGCTTTCATCACCATCGTACCCTTTGAAGCCCGCGAGTCTGACCTGAAGAAGATCATGGGGGATGAAGGCAAACTGAGTACTGAGAATTGGAAACCGCGCCCAGACCATGCCAATACCTATATTTATGATTTGGGAGATGGGGTTACAGGCTATGTGAGCGTGATCACCAGCGGCGAAGTGTACAAGACTTCGACCAGCGGCATTCCAAAAAGCATGGACATCACCGTCAACAACGACCTCTATCAGCAAATGACAGACCAATACAAGAAAGACAACCGGTTACCCTATGAATACGTGGCCAACCTGCTGGGCTCGCCCGGGTTCAGAACCTGGTACCAACTGCGGGATGACAATACCATGCGCGAGGACTACATCTGGTATAACGCCAAGGGCGATTACATCAGCGGCTCCTTCATTGACGGCGCAATCCGCGGCTTTGGCGGGTTTGCTTATGTGGTCAAATAGTTCTCCAACCTGCACGCGGAACCGCATGCTGAGCCTGCCGAAGCATGAGCCTGTCGAAGCATGAGCCTGCCGAGACCTGAGCCTGTCTCCACTTTTTTTCTCCGATCACGATAAGACCATACGAAAGACCCCGACAGGGATCGGGGTCTTTCAATAGGAGGGAACCTGATGAAGCTCAACCACAACGGCTGCCTTTCACATCAACCGCTGGATTTTCAAAACATTATCTCACACCACCAACCCATTGTAGTGACGACTTCAGTCGTCATTTTGAAAATACCGAACCACTAAAGTGGTCACTACAATGATATTTTTCCACTTCAGCCGCCGCGGCCTGTTCGCTAAAACAACGCCAACTGAACCGCCGGACGCCGCCCCTGAATGAGAATGAACGGGCTGGCGCGTTCAGCCGCCACACCCAGCCGGCGCAGGTCGCGCAATCCGCGCAGCCGCCCTATCCGCCGCGCATTAACAATCGCCTGCGCCCCCACCGGGCCAACGCCGGGCACGCGCAGCAAGTCCTGCAATTCAGCCCGTTCCAGGTCCACCGGACGTTCCAGCAAATGCTGCCGCGCCCAGGCCAATTTGGGGTCAATCTCCAGCGGCAGGTTGCCGCCAGCATTGAAAGCAAATTCGTCCAGGTCAAAACCATAATCCCGGATCAGAAAAGATGCCTGATACAGGCGGCTTTCCCGCCAGGGGTTCAGCGGCGTGTTGTGCTCCAGAGGAGTGCCGCGCACCGGACTGAAGGGGGAGAAATACACCCGTTTCAAATGCAGTTGGCGGGTCAGGTATTGCGAGGCACGCAGCAAATCTGCATCGCTTTCATCCACTGCCCCCACCACAAACTGGGTGGTACTGGACGGCCAGTGCCCCTTCCAACCCTGATGCGCTGGTTCCGTCCGGCGAATTTCTTCCACCCAGCGTAGCGGGCGCAGCAGTTCTTCCAACAGCATTTTCTGCGGGGCCAGCTTTTGCAGATGAGCTGTTGTTGGTGCTTCCAGATTGACCGAAACGCGGTCGGCAAGCTGCATCGCCCGCCGCACCTGATCTTTTTCAGCGCCGGGCATGATCTTGAGATGCAGGTATCCCTGATAGCCCATGCGGCTGCGCAGGATCTCGGCCGTGTCCAGCAGCCTGTCCTGGGTGGCGATCCCGCTGCCCATCACCCCCGAGCTGAGGAAAATACCCTCCACCGCCCCGCTGCGGTGAATGTGCGAGAAAGACTCGGCCATCTCATCCGGCACAAAGGTCTCCCGCCGAAAGTCGCGGTCTGCGCGGAAAGCGCAATAATTACAGTTGCGGGTGCATGCAGAACTGAACATCGATTTGAGAATGGGCATGCGCTTGCCGTTGGGCAGGGCGGCCAGATAGATGGGAAAGGTTTGTCGTTTGGAGCAAGGGGCATTGGCGGAAACCGCAGGTGTTTTCTCCTGCCCATCCAATACTTCCATATCCATGTATGGCGTCATCGCTTGCAGTTTATCCAATCCATCCATATATTGATTATAGAACATTATTTCTAATTGTCAATATACAGAACACATTTTCTTTAAATTCCCCGCGTTCTTATTGAAAAAAAACGGTTTTCTTGAAATTCCCTGTAGGGTGTGGTCGTGTAGTTCGACCGCACCATTTCCTGATATAAAATCAACACCGCGTATCTTGCTCACAGCTCAACATCTAGACACCCCACAAATAACATATCGGTATCCCAGAACGCTGAACATCATATGGATGGTCTCGGCTGGTGCGGTCAAAAAGCATGACCGCACCCTACAAAAGCTTGTGAGGGTCTTTTTTATCCCGAATTCAGGCAAATACACAAAACAAAAGATTCAGCCAATTTTCCGCTTTTTACGGACACCTCAACTGATTTGGTAATAATTCTGGCCCAACCGCCTCTTCGATGTTAACAATGTACAAATCTCCCCAGGAAACAACCAAAGCGCTTTTGCCATCTGCTGTTACATCTACCATGTCTGCTCTTTTAATCTGGGGAAACCAGACGAACAGACATTCCCCGGTAATCGGTGCAACTCCTACTATGTTTTCATCTGGAGTGTTTGCAATAATAAAAGCAATCCATTCACTGTCAGGCAACCATGTTGGTTCCCGCAGTAACCAGTTTGTGTTTTCAATAACTGGATGAAAAGACAAACCATCAACACTAAGAAGGTATATTTCATCCCAAGCGTATCCATCAGCGGTTGTGCCAGGAACCTAAATAGCCAGAAATTCGCCATCAGGTGACCATTCAATTCTAAGATTAAAACTGATACCTTCATAGTTGAACTCGTGAATTATCTGATTTTCTTTACTTTCTACATCCCGTATTCTAATTCGAGTGTAGCCTTCATCAATATCATCAAGTATAGCTAATTTATCACCCGTGGGAGACCAGGAATATCTCCTTCCTTCATCAAGAAAATTCATCTTATAAGTAGTGAGATCAATAAGCCATATTCCTTCATATTCTCTCAACGTGTTGGTTGGTTTGCCAAATAAGGTCAAGGCAGTTCCATCAGGCGTCCAATCTACTGAGAACAAGCTAAAGTCCGAAATTGGCGATAGCTCTTCAGCCTGGGTGGGAATTTTCTTAGTCTGTTTTGTCGTTAAATCATATACGTAAATAGCGTTATGCCCAGGAAGTTCCCCCTTTTTTTCAGCCATGAATACGATTTTGCTGCCGTCAGGAGACCATTTTGCTTCCCAAATATTGAGGTCTGTTGGAAATGAAGCAAGTGTGATTCCAGGTCCGCTTTGGTCTGTGGAACGCCAGAAACCACATCCGGCACATACTATTATGAAACAAGACACGGTTAGATAGAACCTGAATTTTACCCTCATAACCATTCCTCCAAATCAATCTCTCCGCTGCCGTAGAACGCCAGAATATCACCCCACAGGCCAGACTCATGAGATTCCTCACAGCTTCCCGGCATCTGGAAGAGGTTATTCCTCACTCCCTTCCACTCCCCAAATATGGATCATTCCGTCTTTATCGCCCCAGGTGAGAAGGCGATCATCATGCGTGAAAAAGAGTGCCGTTGCTTCACCGGTATCAAATGAAGCAACCTGTTCTCTTTTTGCTACATCAAACATGAGTATTTCATCATCCGTTGCCACCGCAAGCAAATTGCCGGAATGGTTAAATGCCAACAGATTGCCGTTCGATATGGGTATCTTCATATGGCGTGGGAAGATCATCCTGCGTAAATCGTAGATGACTAGTTCTTTGTCTGTCAGCCTGGCCAGCCACGTCCTCGTGTCATCAATGGCAAGATCGGCGGTGTACATAGGGTTTTCGTCATCATATCTCCCGTATTGCCTTTCTTTGGGCATTGACGAAAAAGTGTCATCAGAAATAATTTCATCTGGGATTTTCCCCTCTTCTATCAAAGTTCTTTTATCTGCCGGTGAAAGGAATTCATATTCTATATCGAATACTATAAGAATACCTTCTTCTATTGCAACGGCGAGATACACGCCAGATCTATCGAAGGCAATTTGGTCGATGGTGTAATATTTAAAATCAAAACTATCGGTTTCAACATATATTGTGCCACCGTAGTTCGTATTCAGATGTGTTGGATAGCCAGACGCAAATGACCCTCGATATTCTATGACCCATTTACCATTTGGAGACAAAGCCAAACCAGCGTCTGCAAATTGCTCATCGTATTCTCTTAGATTGTCAGAGCAATGAACACCCTTACAATCCAACATTTCGCTTGTGTTTACATCCCATACCGAATAGCCATACAAAAGTTCCTCTGAAACCAACTTACCTGGTGTGATGACCAAACTGCCGTCCGCATTGAAATTCACCCCTGTACGGCGCCCTGCAAAGAAATCATATTCAGCTTCAAGTGCCTGTGTTTCCAGGTCCCAGCGGTGGAACAAACCGCTTTCATGGACGACCAGCAGCTCCATATCGTCCATTGACTGGTGCAGCGCTACAATTTCATCCGGTTTGATTGATGACTGGATAGTGGAAACCTCTTGGGCATTTGAGATGTTCGTAGGTGCCAACTCAAGCATAGTCTGTGTGAATGGGCCGGGTAAAGCAAGATTGGGTGCACCCTGATCAATTGGCAGCCAATTACTGCCTACAGCCCAAAGAACATTTGCACCAACGCAACTTATGAGGACCAAAAAGGTTATCAAGCAGCCCTTGAAGATTTTTGAGTATTTTTTCATAGTTTTAGTTTACAGCCAGTGGGTGATTAATGCCAATCGTAAGTTATTCCTCACTCACTCCCCAAATATGGATCATTCCGTCTTTATCGCCCCAGGTGAGAAGGCGATCATCATGCGTGAAAAAGAGTGCCGTTGCTTCACCGGTATCGAATGAGGCAACCTGTTTTCTTTTCGCTATATCAAACATGAGTATTTCATCATCCGTTGCCACCGCAAGCAGATTGCCGGAATGATTGAACGCCAATAGATTGCCGTTCGAAATGGGCACCTTCAATTGACGCGGGAAGAATCTTTTGCGGAGATCATAAATGATCAATTCCTCATCTGTTAGCCTGGCCAGCCACGTCCTTGTGTCATCAATAGCAAGGTCAGAGGTATGTGTCAAATGATCAGCATCATAACTTCCATATTCTCTTTCTGAAACCTTTAAATGGGAATCACTATCCTCTCCGGAAAGTGGATCAAAAAGAAGGTCAGCATCATATACTTGGACAACCCCTTCTTTTATTGCACAAGAAAAATATTTTCCGGAAATATCAAAAGCAATTTGATCAATTGTATAGAAATCATTGTCATAATCAAGCGGATCAACATTGAAACTGCGGTGAAGTGTTGGATCTCTTAATAAACTTTTCACAGATATTCCTATTCCCTGAAATTTCACAATCCACTTTCCATTTGGAGATAAACTCATTCCAGTTTCCGCAAATTGTTCACTAAAGAGGTCGGGATCAGGACAATGATCGCCCCAACAATCAAGCAACTTTCCTGTATTCACATCCCACAGCGAATAACCATATAAGCTGTCCCCTGAAACCAACTTACCTGGCGTAATGACCTGACTCCCATCAAAATTGAAATTTACTCCTGTGCGACGGCCGGCAAGGAAATCATATTCTGCTTCAAGTGATTTTGTTTCTAGGTCCCAGCGGTGGAATAATCCACTTTCATGTACAACCAGCAGGTCCAGATCGTCCATTGCCTGGTATAGGGCCACAATTTCATCTGGTTTGCTTGATGATTGGATAGTGAAAACCTCTTCAACATTCTGGATACTTGCTGGCCCCAACGCAGCCATATCTTGTGTGAATGAGCCGGGTAAAGCAAGATTGGGTGCAGCCTGATCAATTGGCAGCCAACTGCTAACTACGGCCCAAGCATAAAGTCCGCCAGCGCATAAGACGCAGAAAAAAATTGCGATGAGGCAACCTTTGAGAAAATTGGATTTCTTCATGATTTTAGTTTACAGCCAGTGGGTGATTAATGCCAATCGTAAGTTATTCCTCACTCACGCCCCAAATATGGATCATTCCGTCTTTATCGCCCCAGATTAGTAAATTGTTATCATTGCTAATAGTCATCACATTAATTCCTTTGGCTATCACTTCATGAATTAAATTTATCTCTTCTAAGTCCCATATTTGAATATGGTCTTGTCCACTAACAAACAAAAATCGCCCATTTTGATCAAAGAGCACTTGATTTTCTTCACCTAATGGCGCATTAATGATCTCTTGTTTTCCAAGAAGGCTTACTTTCCACACTGTTAAGTAATGATTTTGAATATGAGCAATGTATTTTTCATTAGGATCCATTGCCAACGCATCAACCCTGAATTTTTCATTAGGTGTATTTCTCTGTACCCAACGGATATCATTTATCCGAATACCACCCTCCAAATATGCAATTACATATTTTGTAGAACTTGGGCTAAACACAATCTTTCCAATAGTTGGAAATGTTTCTTCCGAACCTCTTATAAACCAAAATTTATTTATTCCCCTTCCGTTGATTGATATAGCGTTATCATAATAATCGATGCGCCTATTACCATCATCATCAATGGCTGATCCTATTTTAATTAGCTCACCTCTAGGAGTATCATCGCACTGCCCCCAACATTCCAACTCATCTGGCGATGAAGTGTCCCAAAGAATAACATCACCAATATGCTCAACAATAATATTGGCTCTACCAGCTCGATTTTTCGCCCTGTTTGATCCTAAAAGCTTATTACAATCTGCAATAAATTGTATAGTGAAGACACTATGGATACCAATATCATTTATAGAATCAATATGGCTTGTGTCCACATTCCATCTAATTAGAGTACCATCCTCACTATCTACTGAATAGAGTAATTCTGTTTGATTCTGGTAGCATAATCCTGATACTGAGTTGTTGATTTCTGGAGCCGCTAAAACAGCCAATTCAACAACATTCTCACCTTTTTGCAAAGAATTCAGCAAATTTGTGTTGTGATTGGAGACATCGGTAGAATTTTTGAAGTTGCACCCAACCAAACCCCAAATGACAATTAACAACATTATCAAATAATGCACAATTTTTTTTTGTTTATTGAGCATATAATTTTCACTCATTTTTCGAAGCCCTTTCTTTTTGAAGAGGAACAGGTGCAAAAATCCTCAAAATTTGTTATCATCAGAGTGTCCTCCGTTTGGCAAGATTGTGTTGTGGTGACCCATTCTTACCAATCAGAGGATTTTTTG
>JAGVAB010000080.1 GCA_020060485.1 Anaerolineales bacterium | reverse complement strand
GGCTTCCTCTAAGCGGACGGTAAAATCCCCGCATGTAGACAGCCATTGCAAAATGGCTGTCGCTATTTAATCTCCCCGGCATTGTCGTTGCGAACGAGCACCGCGAGTGCAGCAATCTCCAGGCCAGCCAGGCAGTCTGCCACTGGAAATTTCCCCGTTATGATGCCTGTTTTGGTACCGCTTTTCTGTATAATAGTAATGGTCGGAATGATCAAACGATATTTTTGGTGCATTTTCAACGCAACTTGTTCTTCGATTCGGTTGCTAATGATTTTCTGCAAGTTTTGACAGATAATGGAATAACACTTCCGAAACAGTGATGAATTTCTTTTTATAGCTCCTCTTTGAAGGGGATTTTAAATTAATGAAATTTGACATTTTCTTCGATGGACAACCTTCTGATTGGGCTGATATTGATTCACCTCCAAGCTGGCAAACATTTTCTTTCTTAGTGATTAAAGATTATCAAAAATTCTCAATTCTAGAGTACAACATGATAAAAGATCTTGCCAAATTTAAGAAATGGTCTACAGGAAATCGCACTTCAACAAGAAATTATCACAAGAATTTCAAACACGCATTTTATAAAAATTGGTCAAAGAATTTAGCCCTACTGAACGTGATTTCACTCAACCATAATGAATTAAAGAAAACCCAGAATTTTACTCTGAAGAACTGGACTGATGGAATTCTATCTATGGGTTTTGGGATTTATGAAGATGATTATGGTATCAAAAGAGGACGTACAGGCTGGGTTGATTTCAATGGTTATCATGAATATGATATAAAGCAAAAAAAACTTTTCTCAGTACTACCATTGGTTTACTCAATTCGCAGTTTATATTATTTTTATAACATCAACGATTTTCCAGAAAGAACGTGTGTTAATCTATACCATGACCCAATTAGTGGCGATGATGTTTTGAGCAGTAAAGGGCAACAACTAATCAAAGATTTAGTAATATATCAGTATAATGAATTAATAAATGTTGAATTTGTTCAACACCTTGAAAAAGAACAAACTACACCTGATTTAATTGTTGACAATACATCAGGTCTATTCAATACAATGATAAACTCCAAAAATAAAGAGGAATTCAAAAAGATAGAAGCATCAATTTTGCAAGAGATTTCTTGGAATATATTAACTATCGAAGATGATGACTATTCAATGAAAAAGGTTTCATTATCTGATTTTTCATAAACTGATCAAAATAATCGCTTATCAACAACAGACATTCATTTTGTGTAGAAAGGAATAAGTATGGAAGAAATTTTAAGGGATCAAATCTGGCAATTTGTAGGCGTTGTATTAGCTTTGATAGCAATAATAATATCAATCGTACTTTACCTTAAACAAAAAACAAAAAAAGAACTTTCGTATAAAATAGTAAATTGGTCATCAATTTTGTCTTTAAAAGAACAAGATCAAGGAGATATCAAATTACTTTACAAAGATCATGTAGTAAAAAATGCTGACTTGATAATTTGCAAAATCGCTAACACAGGAAATGTTTCAATTACCGCAGAAGATTTCAAAAAACCTATCAAAATAGAATTTGGTAAAGACAGCCAAATTCTAAATGCTGAAATCATAGAGACTACACCTCAGGGATTAGAAATCCAACTACAAACTGATGAGGAAAAATCACTTATTGAAAAACTGCTATTGAACAAGGGGGATTCTTTTACAATAAACTATTTAGTATCTGAATGCAAAGACAAAGACATTTCAATTCATTCAAGAATTGTTGGAATCCCTAAAATAATTGAAGCAAGAGATAAAAAAAACAGCATATTAGTATATTTAGTTTCAAATATCTTGGTGTTTGTAGGATTTCTTGGAGCAGGTATCACAAGTAATTACACTTGGTTAATTTTGGCAGCAATCAGTTATATAACAATGATCATTTCTATGAAATCTTTGCCAATGAAAGATGAAACATAAAAAATACACGATTACAAAAGTATCAACTACTATTTTGTAATGATGCTTCAAATAATTCTCTCAGATCAAATATGTATCAAGCATAGAAAGACCCTTTTCTCGTGAGGTCGTGAGCTCAACCCTCCCCGCCCACCCCAGCAACAGCCGCCGAAGGTGGCTGTTGCTTTTGCATGGCATAAACTTAACCGAACCGCAGAACCAGCGTGCCAAAGAACAAAGCCAGTCCCGCAAAATTAAAACCGCCGAAAGGCGGTTTCTGTTTACCAATCTCAAGTTATCGATACTCTCCTTCGCGGCTCAAGGAAATACTTCGTCCAAAAACCCCAGCATCAACGCCACAACCCGTTCATGCTGTTCCGTCATAGGGATCACAGGCACCACATCGCCTTTTTGCGGACCATAGTCACCAAACTGCGCATGGCTGGCGCCTTCGATTGGGGCAAATATCGTATCCCCGGGCAGCAGATATTTCTTGTCGTCAAAATTATCTGTGTTGGGAATACCGCCGGTCGTGCCGTGAATGGAGATCACAGCAAGATCATTATCCGACAGGTCAGCGCTGTCCGGCGGGTAGGAATCCCACATCGCAAGCCCGTCGATTTGGTCCGGGTTGTTCTCTGCATATATCCCGGCGGCGGCCCCGCCCAAAGAATGCCCGGCCAGCACCCAGTTGGATATCTCAGGATAAGCCTCGATCACAGCATTCGCCTGATTGGTGTTAAAGATGGCCAGATTCAAGGGCATGGGGGTGATCACCACCAGCACGCCTTGTTCTGCAAGTTCACGCAAAACGGGCGCATACGCTTCGGGTTCCACCAGCCCGCCGGGGTAAAAGATCAGCCCCCTGTCTGGCTCGATGGCTGGCGTGAACACAATCCAGCGATCTTGGGTAACCCGTACCGTGGAAGAAGATTCCAGGGAAGCCAGTGCGGTTTCCCCGGCAGGATACGTACTCGTCGCCGACCAGATGAAGAGACCGGCAGCAGCAAGAACAAGCACGGCCAGCAAGCCGATACCAGTAATTTTCAGGATCTTTTTGAATTTCATAATTTCTCCTCTAACTATGAGTACTGTTTCCAGTTTATCAGACAAAAAATAAGCCAGGCATCTTACCTGGCTTATTTATAAAGTTTAAATTGTAAATTCTAAATTACCTGACTTCCACCACACCTCACCCAAACCTCCGCAGTACCGTCGCGAACAGGATGGCAAAGGCCGCATCCACCAGGCCGACAATATACACCGGCTGGTTGAGGTCAATCCGGTTTCGGGCAGCGAGGATCAGGTAGATGAACAGCACCGCAACCACCAGGCACAATGCCACAAATCCGCCGAAGGTCAGGTCCATGATCTGCTTCTCATCCAGCAGGGCATTCAGCTTCTTGTGCCGGTTGCGCAGCAGCCAGTAGACGGCGATCAGCAGCAGCGGCATGGCAGCCAGGCCGGCCAGGGCCAATGACCAGCCCGCGCGGTAACGCTCTGCCAGCGGCAGCAGATAGGGCGGGAAGAGCAAAACCAGGCCCGCCAGCGCGCAGGTCAAGCCCACCTGGTTCAGGCTGATGAAGACCACGTCATCCCCGCGCTGCACGCGCTCAAACAACTTCACCTCCGGCTGCGGCGCCGTGCGCGCCTGCAGCACCAGCCCGACCAGCATCACCACCGTCTGGAAGGCCGAGATGACCAGCAGCAGCGTCCATTCCATGCGGATGTCCCAATACAGGTACTCCGCGCCCAGGTCATGCAGCAGGGCCGCGTCACTCAGAATGAGGTTCCCGGACAGGATGACCGCGCTGAAAAACACCGCATTGAAGAAGCGGGGCATGTCCTGCGCGGTCAACCGCCGCAGACTGAAGACCAGCAGGAACAGGTGGAATACCGCCATCACGAAAACGGACAGAACGATCCCGATCGTCAGGCGGTCAACCGATGGGGGCAGCTCGGTCATGGCCGGCACCAGCAGCTCCCGCAGCCTGAAATACGCCCGGAAGCAGTACCCCATCCCTGTCACAGCCAGCAAACCCAGGCCAGTGAAGATGCGTTTTGCCTTGATGGTTTTCATTTCTCACCTCCATCCTGCTCATCTTCCAGGCGGAAGACGTCATTGATGTCTGCCCCAAATGCCCTGGCAATCCTGAACGCCAGCAGCGCGGAAGGCACAAATTTCTCTTTCTCAATCGAATAGATCGTCATGCGGGTTACCCCCACCATGTCCGCCAGTTGCTGCTGGCTCATTTCATCATTTTGAAAACGCAGTTCACGGATCCGGTTGCATAATCTCATGGCTCATCTCCTGGTTGGCACGCACCTATTGTATAGTAAACTATACATATTGTCAAGTATGGTTTGCATAAGAAGATTATCTTTCCAAAGCGACCCCTGCTTCACCCCTGGTGTACCCCCACGCCATGCGCCCAAAACCGTATATCACTGATATATCAGCCATATATTTATGGTATAATCAAAAAATATCCCCCTTTCCCCGTTCCTGCACCTTTCAGGAGACCCTGTATGCCTCCCCATCCAATTCGCGATGCACTGCAAATGGAAATGGCCCTTTCCACCGGCTGCACCGAGGTGGGCTGCATTGCCCTGTTGACGGCTGTGGCCGCCAAAGAACTGGGCGCCGTGCCAGACCAGATTGACCTTTTCGTCAGTCCCAACATCCTCAAGAATGGCATCAATGTGTGCGTGCCCGGCACCGGCGGACGGGGTTTGCCGATTGCCGCCGCCATGGGTTGTGTGATCCAGAACCCGCAAGCCGGGCTTTCGATCCTGGAACAATCCACGCCCTCCCAGCTTGCCGCAGCCCAGGCCCTGGTCTCCGGGAAAAAAGTGCGCATCCATCTGGCGCAAACCGACCAGTTGATCTATGCCAGAGCAGTGGTCAAAAAAGAAAGTCTGACGGTAACCGCCACGCTCAGCGGCAGTCACCAGCACGTCCGCGAGATCACCAGGGATGGCAAAGTTTGTTTCTTCTCCGGCGAAGAAGATGCGTCACAAACAGAAACGTACCACTTCCGCGGCATGGCCGCGCAAACGTTGATCAACGCTGCTCTGGATGAGAACCCCGCCCAGTATGATTTCCTGTGGGACGCGGCCCGCATCAACCTGCAGGCGGCTCAGGCGGGTCTGGCACAGTTGCCCGGCGGCCTGGGGCACGCCCTGGAAAAGATGCAGGACGAACTACCCCTGCCATACGCAGCCATTCAGCAGGCACAATTGTGGACCAGCGCTGCCAGCGAAGCGCGCATGGCCGGCCTGCCGGTACCGGTCATGTCAATCGCCGGCAGCGGGAATCACGGCATCGCCAACTTCCTGGGCATGTATTCCGTTGGCAAAGCCCTGGCTGCGCCGCGTGAGAAGATCATCCAGGCATTGATCCTCAGCTCTGTGCTGACCGTATATATCAAGGAATACACCGGCCGGGTGACCGCCTACTGCGGCTCGGCGCTGGCGCCCACCGCCGGGGTGGCGGCAGGCACGGTCTTTCTGCTGGGCGGCGACACCCCCGCCATGCTGGCCGCCATGCAAACCCTGCTGGGAACCTACACCGGCATCCTGTGTGACGGCGCCAAAGAATCCTGCGCCTACAAGGTCAGCCGGGGTGTCTCGGCAGCCGTGGAAGCGGCTTTCCTGGCAATGGAGCAAGCCTCCATTCCGCCAGAGAACGGCATCGTGGGGCAAAACCTGGAGGAAACCCTGCATAACCTGGGCCGGGTGAATGACCCGGGCATGGTGGAAACAGACCACCTGGTGCTGGAGATGATCCGCCAGAGGGCAGATCAGTAAACGCACACCGAGACTGTCGATCCAACTGCACCCGCAGCCAACAAAAAGATGCTTCGAGCAGCAGGTGGATTAACATACAGGCTTGATGAAATCATCTGTGCGAAAAGAAATCATGGGAACCACAAATATGAACCACAGCAAGGAATCCCTATCCGAGCAGGCCTACCGCCTGCTCAAGAACGACATCATCACCTGCGAATTGCCGCCGGGTGAACAGATCGCCCAGGCAGTGCTCACCGAGCGTTACCAGATCGGGATCACTCCCGTCCGGGAGGCGCTGCAGCGCCTGGCACAGGAGGGTTTTGTGCAATCCCTGCCGCGCCTGGGAACAGTTGTAACCCCGATCACCTTTTCAGACGTGCATGAGATGTATGAACTGCGCATGATCGTGGAAGTGGCAGCAGTGCGCCTGGCCGCCCTGCGCGCACCCCAGCAAGCGTTGAACCAGTTGATCGCCCGCTCTGATTTCAGTTACATCTACCAGAACGTGGAAAGTTACAAGGTCTTTCTGGGCCAGAACCGTGATTTTCACATGGCCATTGCCCGTCTTTCGGGCAACCAGCGTCTGGTGGACCTTGTCTCCAACCTGCTGGACGAATTGACCCGTCTGTTTCACCTGGGTCTGGGCATTCGTGACAGCGCCGCTGAAATGCACCATGCGCACACCGCTCTGGCGCAAGCCATCCAGCAACGCGACCCCGACCAGGCCGAGCAAATCATGCGCGAAGAAATCGAGATGTCACAAAACCGGGTACTGGAAGCATTGACCCAAAAAAGCACCCTGCCCAGCCCCGGCCTGTACCTTTAACCCGCTGGCCTCGCCCAGCCTTTCACCGCTCACCACAGGAGGATGACGATGGAATGCAAAAAAGAACGCAATCTGGTCAACTGCAATTGCAGCTACAGCCCCTGCTCCCGCAAGGGCGTATGCTGTGATTGCCTGCAATACCACCTGCGCGCCCGTGAACTGCCCGCATGCTGCTTCCCTGATTCAGCAGAGCGCACCTATGACCGCTCTTTCGAGCATTTTGCCCGATTGGTGCAATCAGGACAGGTTTAATCAACAAGACGAAGCAGCGGCACAAAATCAAACCGGAAACTTCGCCCCGCATACGGGGATGATACAAGCTCAGTGACCGGTTCTCTCAACAAAAGTCCGCGGTATGCGGACTTTTGTTTTCTCACCTGTAAGCCAATATCCATCAAACGTGATCAAGGATTCCAGCGTCTTCCACCACCCTTACCAACCTGACCGTTCCCTGATGGGCCTGCCCCAATTTCACCTTGCATGATCTCGTCATATCGTTCCTGCGAGATATACTGCGGTACATATACGACACTCGACTTATTCCCCAGCACGCGCACAAAAGCACGCAGGTGATTTTCAGAACCGGCGATCAAATTCTGGTAAACCAACTGAATATCGGCTTTATCCGTTTGGGCAATGCGATCTTCAATATCGAGGATATCAATCTCTTCGATTGCGGCGCCAACCGGCAACGCATCTTGTAAAGACTGGCTGCCCTGGGCAATCAATTGATCATACAGCGCCTGCAGGTCCGGATTGGTGAACACACCTGGCTCTGCAACAACGGGGTCGGCAATATCATAGCGGGTGAGCAGGTTCAGCACAGAATTGGCATGTGCATCCTCGCTGGAAGCAATGTTCTGGAAAACCGGATTTCCATACATTTCATAGAAATAGCGGTAGACATCACCAGCCAATTTCTCCTCTTCGCGCATGTATAGCAAGCCTTCCACCTCGGCATTGGTCAATACGCCATCCGAAACAAACGCTGGTTCTACTGCAACCGGTTCGCTTACCGCAGTACTGGAAACCTGCGCCACTGGCGTCTCACCTGCTTGTACCTCACCAACTGTGCCTGCAGAAGTGCAGGCAACACCCAGAGTCATTACAGCCAGCGATACGATGATCATGATTGACTTTTTCAGATTTTTATTTTTCATTTCAAAGTTTCCTTTCATCCTTCATTGGATGGACTAAATATACAAGCCGCCTGTGAAGAAGATATGAAGAAAAGATAGCAATCTAATGAAAAAAGGGTGGGGTGGCAACCCACCTTGCCAGGGTTTTAAGCTGTTGTGATTCACGTAGGTTGGAAAATCACATTGAGTGCGAAAGTTCCAGTTTAAAATAAAGCACAGGTTTCCAACCTTTTCGAAACCTGTGCAAAGCAGTCCCCAATATTAACCTGTTTCTAGGTAGGTCAATCGTTCATCTTTAGAGCATTGCAGTAATCACTTTGGCGGCCATCTCATTACGTGCTGAACGACTGAAGTCGTTACTACAAGAAAAAACATCCTTACTGCAATATTTATGAAAACTGAATGAAACACCGCTCAACCCTAGTATAGCGGCAGGGTCAGCGTGAACACCGCACCGCCGTCTGTGTGGTTGGCAGCCCTCAGGCTGCCCTGATGCGCTTCAGCTAGATTGCGCGCAATCGATAGCCCCAGTCCGGTACCCCCTGCCGCCTTGGAGCGCGAGCGCTCGGCGCGGTAAAAACGGTCAAAAATATACGGCAGGGCTTCTTCTGGAATGCCGTCCCCTGTATCACGCAGGGTCAGAATGGCAGTATTGTCATCATAAGTAAGGTTGATATATAAGGTTCCACCTTCGGGAGTATAGCGAAGGCCGTTCTGCAGCAAATTATGCAGGATTTGCTGTATCCTCTCTGCATCGGCCAGTACATTGTGATTGTTTTCCAGGACGGGAATGATCTCAATATTCCTTTCTCTAGCCCCAGCAGAGAACCGGTCCACCGCATTGCTAACCAGCGCAAACATGTTCTGGGGCGCAAGATGCAGCTTCAGTTCGCCCGAATCAGTCAGGGTGATCACGCGCAAGTCCTCCACCAGCCGATTCAGCAGCCGGTTTTGTTCCAGCACAGTTGCGATACTATCCTCTGTCATCGGGAAAACCCCATCCATCAATGCTTCCAAATGGGCACGCTGCACCGCCAGCGGCGTACGCAATTCATGAGCAATATCTGCCGTCAGGGCTTTCCGTCTTTTGGCCGATTCTTCCAGGGCATCTGCCATCTGGTTGAAAGTTTCCCCCAGCCGGGCAAGTTCTTCCGGTTTAATGATCTTCACGCGGGTAGAAAGATCTCCATCTGCCAGCTTTTCGGTAGCCTGAACGAGCGAATTAACCGGCCTGAGCATGAAATACGCCAGCAGGAAAGCCAAAACCACAGATGCCGCCCCAGAGATTGCCGCCGCAATCAGCGATGCATGATTTATACGTTCAAGAAAACGCTCTTCAAATTGTGCACCAGCCTGCCCCTCCGCCTGCAGCGGCACCAGATAGCCGGCCACGTAACCTTGCACGATCAGCGGAATACCATTCTCCATTTCTTCCGCGCTCAACCGATCAGCACCTGAAGCCGCCGGGTCATAAATCAGATTTCCATCCGCATCCACCAAGCGCAGGGAGGACAACCTGCGGTAACCCGAACCATGGGTACTGCTTTCCTGCCCGTTTCCCTGGCCGGATTCGCGCGGCATGATCGCCTCCACGCCTTCCCAGCTGGCAAAGACCGTATACCAATTTTCGAGTTCCTCCACAAGGGATTCCGCGCCAAGTAACCCGCCACGCCCCAGGAAGGCCCGCACTTCAACCTGTGCACTTTGTCGAACAAGCAGTGAAACCCCCAGCAAGGATAATGCAATTACAAGCAGATAACTGAGGAAAAGGCGAATTCGCAAATCATCTACTCCTCGTCCCTGAAAAAGCGGTAACCGATTCCAAATACCGTCTCGATATATTGACGGTTTTTTCCATGCTCGGCTAGTTTTTGACGAAGATTTTTGATATGTGCGTCAATCGTCCGTTCAAGACCTTCAAATGCATCACCCTGGGCAGCCTCTAGCAATTGCATCCTGCTAAAAACACGTCCCGGCTGGCGGGCAAGTGTGGTCAGGATGCCAAACTCGGTCGGCGTCAATTTCAACACTTGTTCCCCCTGCGTAACCGTATAGGCGTCCAGATCAACCACAAGGTCAGCCACGCGGATCATATGTGCGTCCACTTGTGCCGCGCCGGCCCGGCGTAGCACAGTCTTCACCCGGGCAACCACTTCGCGGGGAGAGTAGGGCTTGGTGATGTAATCATCCGCACCAATCTCCAAACCAATCAAGCGGTCTACTTCTTCAACCCGAGCCGTGACCATGATCAATGGCGTGTCACCCTGGCGGCGGATTTCCTTGGCAATTTCCAGGCCATCCAGCCCAGGCAAGTTAAGGTCCAGCAGCACCATGTCGGGTTTATTCTGCTGCCAGCTGGATAAACCGCTGTCACCCCGCTCGGCAGTTAAAACATGATAGCCGGCATTCTCCAGATACGCCTTGAGAACCTTGACCAGCTCTCTTTCATCTTCAATGATCAAGACAGTAACCATATCGCCATTATACAACAACCTCAAGCATAAAGATTCTCGCTTCATCGACTCTCTACAAGATCTTCACAACTTGTTCACGAGTCGCGACCCTTGCAGCCTGCCTGGCCTGACACTTGCCAGGTTTTGAAAAACAGTCAACCATCAAACCGGACACTCCAACCCCCATACGGGGATGATACAAGCTCAGTGACCGGTTCTCTCAACAAAAAGTCCGCGGTATGCGGACTTTTGTTTTCTCACCAGTAAGCGAATATCCATCAAAATGAAGCAGAATATGATTTATGGCTGATACGGGCGGTCAAATCTGCGGTCGAAGGCATCATTCTCCCGCAGTTTCATATTCCAGTAAAAATTTACCAGTCCCAGTTTGGCAAAGACTTTGAAGCCTGCCACCATCATCGGGCCAAAGCGGTAGGGCTTGCGTAATGCCTGGATCTTGACCGTGTCCCAGTTACCTGTTTCGGCAAGGTCTTTGCCAAATTCCTGCATGGCTGTGAAAAATTTGGCTGTCATTTTCTCCGACTGCATCTGAATGCCTTCCACCCCGCCCTTGATGATCGTACCCAGGTAGGTGATTCCCAAACGACGGGTCAATTTTTCCAGATAGGCCTCCACATGCACCGAGTGTACCGCCTCCGGGAATCCGGATTGAACCAGAAAACCGATCCTGGTCTCGGGGCTCTTGTGAATAGTTGCCATGGCTTCGATGAATGCCATGACAATGCCGGGCATCGAATCGGTGTACAGGGGGAAAGCCAGGATCACACAATCTGCTTCGGCATAGGCCTGCACCTGCTCGGCAAGCTGGCTGGTCTTGGCTAGATAATGCAGCGAAATCTCGGCCTGCCCGCCGGCTGCCGTGTACCCGGCCAACATCTGCTCCAGCAGAATGCGGGTATTGCTTTTCATGCCGCGCGGCGATCCATTAAATACGGCTAATTTCATCTGCGGCCTCCTCTGGTGTGCATAGCAATACGCTGGTACAGGTCAATAAACGCGAGCGGAAATTCAATGCAAAACGTTCAAAAATGTCTGCAATGATGTGCAGATCTTCAGCATCCGTGTCCGCCTCTTCCTTGACGATCAACGCCAGGTCGGGATACTTGTCATACCGTTTGCGGTGATGACACTCGCCCTGCACCGCTTCAATATAGGGATGCAGCAAGGGGATCATGCGGTCTTTGACCTTCTTCAGCAGGCTGCTCACAAAACCCACCGAGACCGGGCTGAACATGACCAGCCGGTCAGCCGCCACCACCGCCGGATAGATGGATTCCATGTCATCCGTGAATACACAACGGCCCGGCGTTTTCCACCAGCATGTCCAGCAGCCAGTGCAATATTTGATGTCCATTTCCCGCAGGGTGAAGCGCTGCACCTGATGGCCGGCGGCATGCAGCCGCTGCTCAAATCCATCCAGATACGGCTGGCAGATGACGTCCTGACCGTCGGGGTTTGCATCCAGCAAAACAATGTTCATATCCATTCCTTTACGCATGAAGTTGTCATCCCGGGAAGATAAATGCTGCGCCAGGGCATTTCTTCACTCCGGGATTGGCGGGTTGATCGGCATTATTCCAAATCCACTGCTTTGGAATTGCCGTTGACAGGCGGCTGGTTTCCTGTACAGTATACGCAAAAAATGAAGTAAGAGTTGCTGTTTTTTGCAGATTCTGCAAGGGATTTTTATATTGTCAGACATATTGACAGTTGTCTGACAATCCCTTATAATCGCATCACTTGACCATCTGAAATCCACTTCAGATACCATCCCCTCTTACTGTCCTTATTAAGAAAGGTAAAACCGAATAATGGCTAACACCAAAGAAACAGCTCAAACTGAAACAAAAAATTTAGGCTGGGTCGTAACCATCGCTGGAACCATCGCTTTGCTCGCGTTGGGCGTTTTGTATGCCTGGAGCGTTTTCAAGGCCAACATTCCAGATGAATGGGGCTGGGCCGATTCACAAAAATCTTTGCCCTACTCCGTGGCCTGCGTAGTCTTTTCGATCACTCCCATGCTGGGCGCCCGCTTGCTGGGCAAATATGGCCCGCGGTTTGTGGTTTCTCTGGGCGGCGTTCTGGCAGGTTTGGGTGTGATCCTGTCCAGTCTTTCCAGCTCTTTATGGGTATTTACCTTCACCTTTGGTGTTCTTTTGGGCGGCGGCATTGGTTTTGTGTACGCATCTGCCAGCCCGGCAGCCCTGCGCTGGTTCCCGGCTTCCAAAACCGGCCTGATCTCGGGCATTGTGGTGGCCGGTTTCGGCATGGGCAGCGCCTGGGTAGCGCCTTTGGCCCGCACGCTGATCGCTTCCATCGGTCTGCAAACAACCATGCTTTACATGGGCATCGGCATGCTGATCGTGGTGGTTGGTTTTGCCCAATTCCTCAAATTCCCGCCTGCCGGTTATGTACCTGCCGGCAGCACATCGTTAAAATCCCAGGCAGCTTTAAATCATGTGGATTTCAGCACCGGCGAAACCGCCCGCACCTGGCAGTTCTACCTGATCTGGCTGGCTTTTGCTTTTGGCTCGGGTGCAGGCCTGATGGTGATCGGCAACCTGGCCTCGATCGTCAAGGAACAAATCGGGCTGGCTGCCATCAGCGCCATTGCCGTAACCGCCCTGGCCTTTGGCAATGGCGGCGGTCGTGTCATCTATGGCGTATTGTCTGACAAAATCGGCAGAAAGGCCGTTCTCACCATTGCCTTCCTCTTCCAGGCAGTGCTGGTTCTGGTGCTTTCCTTCGATGTGCAGGGGTCCGTCCTGGCAACCGTGCCGGCAGTTATCATCCTGGTGGCATTGATCGGCGCCAACTATGGCGCCAACCTGGCGGTTTTTCCGGCCATTACCAAGGATTATTTTGGCACCAAGAACTTCGCCATGAATTACGGCATCGTCTACACGGCCTGGGGTCTGGGCGGTTTCATGCTTTCGCAACTGGCAGGGGCAATCAAGGACAACACGGGCAGCTACACCAACGCCTATTACCTTTCTGCCGGAATGCTGGTGCTGGCCGCGGCACTGATGTTCATCCTCAAATCGCCGCAGACTGCGGCCAAAGCTGTGGTCTCCCCGGTAGCCGCAGACTGATCAACAAATTTTGCAGCGCATCCAGGCTGTCCCGCAAAATGCGGGACAGCCTGTTTTTGACGTGATGAGAACCTCTCTTCCCATACCAGAAAACGGGGAAGAAGGTTCCTCACCCCCTTGTCGAATTCATGGAATTCAGGCTAAAATAGTCTTATATACGTGGTTTTACCAATAATAATCATTCTTGCCAGGGAGTGACCAGCATGGAACATAAGCCAAAGATTCGCGAATATCAGGGCAAAGATATCATCATCCAGTACGAAGTCAAACGCTGCATCCATTTTGAAGCATGCGTCCGCAGCCTGCCGGCAGTCTTTAACCAACACCAGCGCCCCTGGATCCAACCCGGAGAAACTCCGGCTGAGGACATCGTACAGGCGGTTCTGCGCTGTCCCACCGGCGCATTGCATTTCGTGCGCCAGGATGGCGGCGAGGAAGAGCAACCGCCAGCCAAAAACACGGTCACCTTCACTGCCGATGGCCCGTTGTATGTTCATGGAAATCTGGAACTGCATGACATGCAAGGCAACCTGCTGCTCAAGGATACGCGCATGGCCCTTTGCCGCTGCGGCCAATCACAGAACAAGCCGTTTTGTGATAACACCCATCTGGAAACCGGCTTCAAGGCAGACGGGGTCGGCACACTGCGTGAATCAACCTCGCAGGATGCCGAGGACGACGTGCTGCGCATCACTCTCAAACCCAATGGGTCACTGCGCTTCAACGGCAATTTTGAAGTATTCAACGAAAACGGGGAATTGTTGTTCTCTGGTTGCAGCGCCGGCTTATGCCGCTGCGGCGCATCACTAAAGAAGCCGTTCTGCGATAGCTCCCACAAAGAGATCAACTTTCAAGCCGATTGAATCCCGCCATTCCTTGCCGCTTGTCATATCGCCTGCTTTTGACCAAGGCAGGCGTTTTGTTTTTTCGCCCGTCTGTGCGGTTTTAATCATCCCCCACGCGGGTCAGGCCGGCATACAATTCGGGACGCCGACCAATGAATACGTTTTTTCCCGTTGGCTGGTGCAACTTTTGCAGCCTGGCAGCCCGCAACTGGCATACCAGGGCGCTCTCATGATTTTCCGAGACCTGTTTCAAAATTTTGCCTTCCGGGTCAACCACCACGGCTGCTCCATCAAAGGTTTGGCCTTTGCGGCCAAAGCCGGTCTGGTTGCAGGCTGCCAGGTAAACGCCATTGTCCAACGCCCTCACCGGCAGCAATTGATGCAGCATTTCGGCCACCCCCTTCCCGGCGCGGGGGGAAGCTGCCAGACAGGCAAAAATGACCTCCGCCCCCTGCAGGGCCAGCAAAGTGCTTGTTTCGGGGTAACGCAGATCGTGGCAGACGAGAATGCCCAACCGGGCTTTGGGATGTTCAAACACCGCCAGATTGCTGCCAGGTAGAAAATAGTGCTTTTCCTTTAAGGTAAGATGCGTTTTACGGTACACCCCCAGCAGCCCCTCCGGGCCAACCAGCACCTGGCTGATATAACGTTCCGTTCCCCGCACCCACTCTCCCAAACCGGCGATCAAGCTAACGCCCGTTTCGGCAGCGATCTCCTGCAAACGGGCCGTCGCCGGTCCAGGAATGGTCTCCAGAAAGGGGGAAATGTGCCAGGAATGATCGTAACCGCACACGCTCATTTCCGGAAAGCAAACGACCTCTGCACCTTTGTCCGCCATGCGCAAAGTCCATTTGTGCATGCGCTGCAAATTATGCGTATTTTGTCCGAAATCTGCCCTGAAATTGACAACGGCAACCGTCAAATCCTCCATCGCCGACCTCCTTACGCGGTGGATCAAACCTGGCGGGCATCCCGCTTAACCCCACGAAACACATGGCGCCTGGATCATCAGGCGAAAGGCTAAAGATGCAGCGCTTCGTGCTGCATACCGATCAATTCCGTAATCCCTTTCCAGGCCAGCACCAGCATTGCATCCAGCATCTCGCGGCCAAAGGGCTGGCCCTCAGCCGTACCCTGCACCTCAATGAAGCACCCGGCAGAGGTCATCACCACATTCAGGTCAACTTCAGCGCGGCGATCCTCTTCATAGCACAGATCAAGGCAGGGTCTGCCATCAATCACCCCCACGCTGACCGCGGCCACTGGAGCCAGTAAAGCCGAGCGAGGGATCACTCCCTGGGCTGCCAGGCGCTGCAATGCCAGACCCACAGCCACAAAACCGCCGTTAACCGAAGCGGTTCGCGTACCGCCATCCGCCTGGAGCACATCGCAATCCACCACAATGGTGCGCTCGCCAATCTGGTCCAGGTCCACTGCCGCCCGCAATGAACGCCCAATCAGGCGGCGGATCTCCTGGGTGCGGCCTTTGAGACCATTGGTTTCACGGGCAGAGCGGGTATGAGTGGATTGGGGCAGCATGGCATATTCCGCAGTCAGCCAGCCGGTGCCCCGCCTGGCCATCCACTGCGGCACGCCTTCTTCCACAGTTACATTACATAAGACCCTGGTCTTACCCATCTCGATCAATACGGAACCCTGCGGATATTCCACAAAATCCGGGGTGAACCGCACTGTGCGCAGCGCATCGGCCGCGCGTCCATCAAATCGCAATCCGGTTTCAGGTTTCATTGGTTAAATTGTATCAAATTCGGGCCGGAATCTTAAGCAAACAAGCAATATCACCCAAAACTAAAAAATGTAACTGCTCAGCCTCTCGAAGTAATGTCGCTGCAAGTAATGTCGCTGCGAGGAGCATGCTTTTGCGACGTGGCAGTCTCCTACACCGTCGTAAGGACGGACTGCGGTACTGGATGATTTCCAGAATGACGCAGTTTTTCGGTAGGGACAGGTCAGTGACCTTTCCGCAGTGCTGCGATCCCGAGGGTTTGAATTTGGATTTTGCATTGACAGGGCGGACAGGTTCGCTTCGCTGAACCTGTCCCTACGGTGCTGGATGATTTCCATAATGGCGCAATTTTTTGGTAGGGACAGGTCAGTGACCTGTCCGCAGCGCTGCGATCCCGGGGTTTGAATTTGGATGGATGCGGATTATTTGCATTGACAGAGCGGACAGGTTCGCTTCGCTGAACCTGTCCCTACGGTGCTGGATGATTTCCATAATGGCGCAGCGCCGTGCATACCCCGGAATCACTGTGCGCTATCACTGGAATATGCAGAAAAAACAAATAGCAAGATCCTGACACCATTATTTATGTCTTATGAGGATATCGGCTATTGCGATAATAAGTTTATTTTCTTTACTTTGATCATTGGTCAAAGCAGTGACGCTATCTTTTGCTGGGATGGCGCCTCCTATATTGTCGATAGTAATTCTATTACCAGATTTAAATACATCAGCTTGCTTGTTGCGAAGACCGAGGAAATAAATTTGATCTTCTATGAGTTCTTCCTTGATCAGTGCTTTTGCTCCATCAGTTTCAGAGCTATATAATATATTCTTCTCTTTTGAACTATCTTCTTCTCGGAAATTGATCTTATATGAGGCAAATGTGATATGTATTTTTTCAAAGCCGTAAGCTCTCTTAACCAAAAACTCAAGACCTTTTGCGTACGTAAAGTTACCATTGTCGCTGCCTTGAGCGGGAATACTGGCGGCCTGATTATTTACCAAAACTACTGGAATGTATAAACCATCATACAGGTCTTTTAAAATCATTTGAGCAAAAGTTAGGTCAGGATACGGGCCTTCATAATGGGGTTTGTTACCTAGTTTTTCGGTTGTTGGCCATTTGATAATACCCGCGTCCATGTTATTTTCATCAACTACACTGCTAAAATCAAAACCAGCAGACCCTTCTATCCTCACGTACTGCTTGCTTTCTTCATCCAAGTACATCCAGGTACCATCTTCATCTTGTTTGGCTGGGATAAAAGAGTTTGGAGCAAGTTCTGCTTTTCTCTTATTAAATTCAGTGCTACTAATGGTGAGTTGTTCACCGGTTTTACTGTCAAGATAGGTTGCTTGTCCATTTTCTAAGAAATGAAGTGGTGCCTCGATTCGATTATTTAACTCTTCAGTAATAGCTACACTAAGTTTTTCGTACTCTTCATGACTGAGGTTGTTGAAGTCGATTTCGTGCTTGCCATCTACGTAATTCATTGCCATTTGCTTGCTGACGTCAACCTCAGGCAACTTGCTTGCTTCAGCTAAATTAGTTGTCCATTGTCTACTGGGGTCAATTGCGGCTATGATTGTTCCTGATTCATCTTTAACCACGGCATAATAACCCTTTTCGTCCAATGAAAGGTTGCCTTCTACACCAGATCCAGCCAGAGTCACAAACATGCCTTTGTCAGCGCCGGTATCAATGATAGCGACTTCACCAGCTTTGCCCCAAATACTATCCACCTCGAGTATTAGATGAGCGATGCCATCTGGAGAAATGCCGATGGAGAATGATTTGGAATCAAGGACACGATCGGCTGGATTTTCTGCATCAGTCAGGCTTCTGGCAAAGATTTCTGCCGCACTTTGAGCACGCTCTGAAGCTTCAAATTGAATCTTGGCTATTGGTTCAGCGCTGGCAACTGCCTGTTGCATTTTGGCAGTGATGTCAGCGATCAACGCATTGAGTTCTT
>JAGVAB010000077.1 GCA_020060485.1 Anaerolineales bacterium | reverse complement strand
TCAGGAAGAGTTGGTAGTACCTCCTTTGTACGATTACGTTGGCGAAAACTGTCACCGCGAATGGTCAGTGTGTGGGTGTGGTGCGTTAGGCGATCCAGGCGCATAGAACGCTTTTTGAAGGATATTTCGGGCAGCGTTCACATCTCGATCAAGAACGAATCCACAATGCGGACAGTCATGTGTCCGAACAGACAAGTCTTTTTCTACGATTTTTCCGCACTCGCTGCACATCTCCGATGTATAGGCAGGATTCACTGTAACCAATTGACCACCAGCTTCTTCCACTTAGTAGGCCAAGAATTGCATGAATATGCCCAGTACCGCATCGTCAGATGAGCGAGAGAGATGTTTGTTTTGGTTCATAAAGCGCAGGTTGAGGTTTTCAACTGCAATATGAGAATAAGATACCGCCGAAAAAGCTGTTGTATATTATACTAATCACGATTATAATAATTGTGATTAGTATTTTATTAACCATCTTCACCTGGAGAAAACCATGTTCATCGACCGAAAGACTGAACTTGATCTATTGGATCAGCGTTATCGGTCCAATCAGGCAGAACTGTTCATCTTGTATGGCCGTCGCCGGGTTGGAAAAACCGAATTGCTGCATGCCTTTTGTGCAGACAAACCGCACATCTTTTTTATTGCCACATTGAGTAGTGACTCAGAGCAATTGGCCACATTCTCGCAACAGGTATACGGTTTCAACCATGCGGAAGTTCCCTCCGGGTTTACCTTCCCTTCCTGGGAGGCCGCATTCCAGGCGCTGGCCGATCTTCCCATGCAGCCCAAGCCCATCATCGTTCTGGATGAATTCACCTACCTGATCAGCGGCAACAAAGCCATTTCATCCATTCTGCAAAAAGTATGGGATGGAAAACTCAAAACCACACAAATCATGCTGGTTTTGTGCGGTTCGTATATCGGCATGATGGAAACGGAAGTGCTGGGTTATCAGGCCCCTTTGTATGGACGGCGGACGGCCAGCACTCTCCTGCGTCCCATGGACCTGCCTTCTGCTGCCCGGTTTTTCCCTGCCTATTCTGCGGAAGAGAAGTTCATCACCTGGGCGGTTGTTGGCGGAATGCCGTATTATTTGCGCACCTTCCAGGACAGCCAGGATGTGTTTTCCAATATCCGGCAGCATATTTTGGATGCACAAACCGGCACGCTGTTCAATGAACCGCGTTTACTTCTCATGGAAGAACTGAGAGAACCGCGCAACTATTTTTCCATTTTGAGGGCAATCGCCCAGGGCCGAACGCGTTTGAACGAAATTGCGCAAGGCTCAGGCGTAGGCGATGTAACCACTGTTGCCCGCTACCTGGATATTTTGCAGCAAATGCGTTTGATCACCCGGCGTGTGCCAGCCACCGAAACGCAACCGGAAAAGAGTAAAAAAGGGATTTACCATATTGACGACCACTTCCTGCGTTTTTGGTTCCGCTATGTTCATCCCAATCAAGGCGGTCTTGATCTTGGATTAGCGGATGCGATTCTTCAGCAGCGGATCAAGCCGGATTTGGATCATTTTGTTGCCACTGCATTTGAGGAAGCAGCGATTAGGTTCACAGGGCGTCTGGCCCAGGCAGACAAATTGGGCTTTATGCCTGAGCGGATTGGAGGATGGTGGAACCGGCACGCAGAGATTGATGTTCTGGCGGTCAACCTTTCCGAGAAGATCGCCCTGGTGGGGGAGTGTAAATGGACAAATCATCCGCTTGGTCTGAGCGTTTTGGATGACCTCAAGCAAAAAGCCGGGGTGTTGACCAAAGATCATGAAATCGAGCAAGTTCAATTCGCCATTTTTGCGCGCAACGGCTTCACCCCCGATCTTGAGGCCAGATCCAGGAGCGAGGGGATAGGCTTGTTTACGGTGGATTCACTTGTGAATCGTGATTAATCTGACATTGGTTATCCTCCCTGGGATGCATATTCCGATATCCATCGGAATCGGTAGGTGATTATCGCCGGATTGTGCCCGCCTGTCTTATTTTGCTGTGTATGGCATGAATTCTTTCCAACACAGAAAATGAACAGCATTAACGCAACCATTACGCTTATTGCATTAAGTTAGCATCTATGCTAATATATTGCAATGGAATACGATACGCTGCTCAAACTGGTTGGCGATGATCCAATCTTCGAATCTTCTCTGCTTCTCGCCGGGGATGTTGATCCAAAGTTGATCCGTATCCAGCTTTCACGCTGGGTGAAGAACGGACGCATCCACCAACTTCGCAGAGGTCTTTATTCCATTGCCCCGCCGTATCAAAAAAAGAAGCCCCATCCTTTCCTGGTTGCCAATCACCTGCAGGAAGCATCCTATGTCAGTTTGCAATCAGCGTTGGCGTATTATGGCCTTATCCCGGAGGTGATGAACATGACGACCAGTGTTTCCACGGGGCGCCCGGAAAGATTGGAAACACCATTGGGCAGTTATGAATTTCGACATCTCAAAACAAATTTGCTGTTTGGGTATCGGAAAACCGATTTGGGTGAACAAAGCGCATTGGTGGCTGTTCCCGAAAAAGCGCTGCTGGACCTGATCTATTTGCAGCCCGGGGGAGACTCGATGGCCTATTTGAACGCATTACGGTTACAAAACACCGATCAGCTTGATGTAGAACTGCTCAAGGAATTGTCTCAAAAATTCGGAACCCCAAAAATGTTGAATGCAGCCCAACAGATACTGCGTGTCATTTCCACAGAAACCAATCAGTATGAGGATATGAGATGAAAGAGTATTTGGCGAACCTGGTGAAGCAAACATCCTCATCACTTGAGGGGAAAAACCTGGTACGGGAATATTTGCAGGCACGGATTTTGGGGTCTTTACAAAGATCCGGCGCAATGATTCCATTGGCATTTCATGGAGGAACCGCGCTTCGATTCCTGTACGCACATGGACGCTACTCCGAGGATCTGGATTTTGCGCTTGAAGGAGATCGGCAGCATTATGATTTCCGTGCTTACTTGCAAGTCATTCGGTCTCATTTCCTGGCAGAAGGGTATCAGATTGAGATCAAGGTAAATGATCAGAAAATTGTGCATAGCGCTTTCATTCGCTTTCCCGGCCTGCTGTATGAAATGGGGTTATCTGCAATGCGCAATGAGGTTCTTGCGGTAAAGATCGAAGTGGATACAAACCCGCCAATGGGAGCAGGATTGGCCACTACGGTTGTGCGCCGATTTGTTGTGCTGCAACTTCATCACTACGACAAGGCTTCTCTGCTTTCCGGGAAACTGCATGCTGTCTTGCAGCGATCTTATACCAAAGGGCGTGACCTGTATGACTTGCTCTGGTATTTGAGTGATCCGACCTGGCCTGAACCGAATCTGGTCTTTTTGAACCATGCGCTCATGCAAACAAACTGGAATGGCGAAGAACTGACCCAAAATAACTGGAAAGAGCAGGTTAGGCAAAAACTGGAATCTCTGAACTGGACCAGTATTGTGGATGATGTGCGGCCATTCGTTGAGCCAGGTTTTGATCTGAATCTGCTTGGGTTGGCCAGTTTTGAAAGCATTCTGGGCGTTGGATGATTTACATATTTGCGGTTATAGGCGGGATTTTTGGGGGCATAAAATTTGGCGCAAGATTTTTTGGAATAACCTAATCCGCGTTACGATTGGCTTAGCTGTGGGGGCGGACGTTAATTCTGTTTGGGAGATGAATTGACCGTGGGCGTAGATCATTCATGAATGTCGGGACGAAGCAACCAGTCGGCTGCACGCTGAGTTCGGCGTGTTTGAACTTGAGGACTTGCTGGGTGAAAAAATAGCGTTAACAAATCCAATTTTTGCAAACGCAATATATTGACATCTGAATAAAAGACGTCTATAATATTGCTATGCATATTCATATTCATAAGGATAATTCCATGAAAACAAAAACCTTTACTCTTTCCGTCAACCTTCCATCAGTTGAAGAATTTGCTGAACGCTTCCCCCAATATGGGGATTATGCCAAGCATGAAGGGAATTTTTTATTCGAGAGAATAGTTACACCCGATTGCTATAACAACGCCAGGGTGGCTACGCTTGTATTAAAACTACCCGCCGTGGCAGGAGTTGCTGAAATTTGTTATCAGACCGTCTTGGAAAACGGGACAATAGAATGGCGTGGTTTCGTAAAGCAATTTATTGGCGCAGTAGTATGCAAACTCATGGAAGATAATGGTTTTTCAAAAACTGGTGTAAAGAAATCTGTTCCACATGCCAAATTCACAAAAGGAGAGGTTTATCAACTTGCAGAAATAGAATAATATGTGAAGCACTAAACGAGAAATGCCTAACGGCTGGCGTTACTGGCAAGTGCGGGAATTGGCGGGAAAAACTACCAGACGCCGAATCAGCCGTTTGGGGCTGAATCCCCGAAAGTGTGGGCAAAGCCCGCACTTGTCCAGTGCACGCGGTGTTAGGTGGCATCACCGAGTTTTTTTCCAAAACCAGAGGCAATGTATTTGTCAAAGCATTCAAAGCAAACTGAATCTTGACCGTTTATATATGCTTCATGATCTCCGTGTTCTTCATTGCAAATATGCTTCCAACAAAATTTGCAATGGTCATGATCTTCAGGAGATTTTGGAGTAAATCGATACAGTCTAAAATCTTCAGGGTTTGATTGCGCGAGAAGAAGTTGATCTTTTCTCCACCAAGAACAAAAATCGTAAGTTTGACCTATTTTTGGAGGAGCGAGTTGTCTCTCGTATGTTTCAAAGGCTAGTTTGTTATCTTCGCGAGCAATTAATCTATGGAACTCCCAAATTCTCTGAAAGGGCTCGGAGATGCGGAGGTCGCTTGGTGCAGTTGGGTACGAAAAATAATCAATATTGCTACTGATTTCGATTCTGACCACTGAGACTTCTCCCTTTTCTTCAACACTTATCACCTTAACCTTCGGTAATTGATATTTGGCACACATCAAGTATTATCATCCTTGAATTTTTGAACTCGTCTATCCTTATTGAAAGCCACCTAACGGTTTGCGTTAGCTGCGTGTTGCCACGCGAGCCAACCAACGAAACGGACAATGCTTTTCGAGCGGAAAATGCCCTTAAACGGAACGTGGCAACACATCAGCCTGCACGCTTTGTTCGGCGCGATCTTTGCCGAGCAACTATGATTTACAGCTTGAAAACTAATTTTGACATCTAACAAAATTAATAATAGAAAGCCAAACTTAATCGAAACCTATACAGCAGAAAACACTAAAAATGCACTTGCCAAATTCTACAGCCTTTTGATAAAGAAAATAGATGTCAGTTGATGCAAGTGGTTAGGCGTGATTTTTGTTTTGCCAATCTACCAAGCTCTTGAAGCCATATATCTTTAGCCATTCTTTACTGGGCCAGACAGGTTCGAGATTATCGAATACGGTTGGCCAAGACCCTGTGTTTATTTCATCAACATCATTGACAGTCAAACGCTGGAGATAATAATCATCGTTTGTAGTATCCATTGCTAAATACCACATTTGATCGCAGGAGATACAAGTTACCAGATCAATCCACGGCGTTCGTTTCTTTAGCACTCTAAACTTTGCTAAAAAAATCTGTGGTAGTTTCTCGTGGCCCACTATTGGGATGACTTGATAATCTTTCCATGATAAACACTCGCAAGCTAAGGGATAAAAAGTGTTAAGCCAAGCTTTGAGTGCTTTCTGAAGTTCATAGATTTGAAGGTGGTCGTGGTAATTAGCTTCAAGCAGGCGTAAATATGTATCAGAATCTAAGATGGTTTCTAACTCTTTTGCAGCGTAAACCCAATTCTCAAAATCGGATACAGCAATGTTGTCGTAAACAAATCGCCATAAGTTCTCTTGCCATTGAGGTGTTGATTTTAGTGGGTTTGAGTTCATAATGCGTTATTCCGAAGCAGCGCCGAACTATTAAATATACAGACTCCTGATACGCTGCAACTTGACAGTATAACCAATTATTCCGGGCATGAAATACTGCAAATATGCTCGGTTATTCACATCAGGCCAATAATTTCCCAACCCTGTTAACCATTCTACCCAAATCCCCCGCAGAGTCAACCGATTCTCCCCACCAACTCCCGCAGCCCCTCCTCCCCCGGCACCCAGGTACGCCGCGCAAGGGGCATGCTGGCATGATCCATTTTAAGAAAGGATCATTTTCCTGTGCTAAAATGAAGATCAGCAGTTGGTGGATTTAATTCCCGGGAAAATTTGTTTCTCCTGCAGTGACGCTCCCGATTTGTTCTTTTTGACAACTGGTTGGGTTTTACCATGGATGCTTCCATTCTGTTAACCAAATTATTTATTCCTTCCATCCCTTCCGGTGTCATTCATCGTGCGCACTTGCTTGAGCGATTGATCGCAGGCATGAAGGCGGGCAAATACCTGACGCTTGTTTCCGCTCCGGCCGGTTATGGCAAGTCCACCCTGCTTGCCGAGTGGGTCAAGGCCTATGCGGGTCAGGTCGCCTGGATCTCACTCGACGAGCGGGATGATCAACCGCTGCGCTTTTGGGTCTATTTTATAACCGCACTTCAAACGGTGTCAAAGCAGGTGGGGCAGGCGGCGCTGGAATTATTGGGATCATCCCAACATTTTGATGGGCAAGAATTCCTTGTTGCGTTGGCAAATGAGTTGACCGCACTTGAACAACCGGTCATCCTTGTGCTGGATGATTATCATGCGATTTCAGATGCAGACATTCATGCAGGCATGGTTTTTTTGCTTGAGCATTTGCCGCCTTGTTTGCACCTTGTGATCGCCACGCGCGCCGATCCGCCGCTGCCGCTCAGCCGTTTGCGTGTGCGCGGGCAATTGACCGAGGTGCGTATTGCGGATTTGCGTTTTACTGCCGATGAAGCCTCGCTGTTTTTGAATGACTTGATGGAACTGGGTCTGAATGATGCCGATGTGCATGCTCTCGAAACACGTACAGAGGGTTGGATTGCCGGATTGCAACTGGCTGCGCTTTCGATGCAGGGCCGCTCTGATGCGCAGGCGTTCATTCAAAACTTCACAGGAAGCCAGCATTTTGTGCTGGAATATCTGGTGGATGAGGTCTTGCAGCGCCAGCCGGAAGCATTGCAAGATTTCCTGCTCGAAACCTCGATACTCACGCGCCTGTGTGCACCGTTGTGCAATGCGGTAACGCAATCCACTCATAGTGTAGACGCACTGGCAGATTTGCACCGTCGTAATCTTTTCGTGATACCGCTGGATGGCGAGCACTATTGGTTTCGTTATCATCACTTGTTTGCAGAATTTCTTAAAAGCCATCTGAAGCGCGTGCGGGCGGATGATCTGCCAGGGCTGCATCGCCGCGCTGCGGAATGGTTCCAAGCGAATAACCACCCGGAAGATGCCTTGCGGCATGCATTTGCCATTCCCGATTACACCTATGTCAGCCGTCTGGTGGTTGACAACTGGCGGCGCATCTATCATACTGGCCGACTGGATACTGCCGTGCAATGGCTCGAATCGATGCCCGGTGATTTGCTTCGCCAATCGCCGCCGTTGGGTGTGGCCTATTGCTGGACATTGTTCATCCGCGGAGATTACGAGCGGATCGGCTCTTATCTGGACCAGATCGAGGAGACTTTTAATAAAATGGTGGCCGCGGGGAATTTGCCGGTTGAACACCCCGAGTACAACATCATTTTGCAACAAGTGATTTTGTTGCGGGCAGTTTTCATGCGGCACCAAGGATTTGCTGCCGCTGCAATCCGGGAAATTGAACAGCTCTTGCCAACCATTGCGAAATTGGGAGAAACGCTCGGGCAATCGATTGTCGATATGGGCTTCACGGCATGTTATTCACAGTTGGGTTATGCCTATGTGACAGCCAATGATCTCAACCAGGCGGCTGATTACCTGAGCCGTGTCGGCCCGCACGCGCGCGCATGCGGGAATTATTTCTCTCTGGCGCATGCCACGATGGAATGGGCAAGGATCAGCTTGCTGCTGGGGCGGATAGAACAGGCAGAAATGATCTGTCGCCGCGAGCTGTTGCTCGCAGAACAACCGGCTTATGCCGATTACCCTGCTTTTTGTTTGATCCAGCTGGCGCTGGCAGATGTTTTGATCGTTAAGCAATCATGGGATGAAGCAGAAAGGCTTCTGGCCCAGGGATTGGAAACAGCCCAAAAAAGTGGACACCAATACTATCTGGCGCAAGGGTATCTGATTGCAGCGCGTTTGCATAACGGACGAGGCCGGCATTCCCAGGTGCAAGATGCTCTCTCCAAAGCGACCCAGATTGCCGCATCTATTCGCAATCGTTTCCTGGATGAGTCTATCGCCCAGACCAGGGCAGCATTGGCAAGCAAATCATCCCCGGTACAATCGATGATTGATCCGTTGAGTGAACGTGAACTCGAAGTCCTGCGTTTGATCTGTGATGGCAAATCGAACCAGGAAATTGCTGACGAACTTTTCATCGCGCTCGACACGGTCAAACGACACGCCAACAACATCTACGTCAAGCTGGGCGTCAGTCGCCGCACCCAGGCAGTTGGCGAAGCCCGTAAATTGGGACTGGTTTGATCCCATATTCCAGGAATTCATCGCCTTACACCAAAGTGTTAGGCGGTTTTCTTTTTAAGAAACCCACCAAAGTGTGAAGCCAAATGGGAACATTTTCCGTATATTTAGTGTATGAAAACACAAAACAATTCGATCTTGTATGAAATCCGCATCAAAGGGCATTTGGGTCCAAACGCATTGATCTGGTTCGAAGACTTCCAAACGGAATATGGCGCCGATGGTGAAACCATACTGCGCGGTGCGATCATTGACCAGGCAGCTTTGCATGGCATTCTTGCACGAATTTGTGACCTGGGTTTGACCTTGACGTTATTCCGACAGATAGCGGAAGAATAACACCCTCGTCTGTTTCTATCATTCTTAAAGGAGTTTGTTTTCATGAATTTTCTTCATATCGTTTTGCTTGTTGTGCTGCTGTTTGTCATTATCTTCCTGGGCTGGCGGTTGGTTTCCAATCGTAAGTCGTTGCCCTGCCCGTCCTGGTTGGGCTGGATGGTTGAAATGGACAACCCGTTCACCAAAACAAACCGCGCCAGTGTCATCATCGGTTTGTTGGGGCTGCAGCCCGGCATGAAAGTGCTGGATGCCGGGTGTGGGCCGGGGCGCCTTTCCATTCCTGCTGCACAGGCAATTGGCCCGCAGGGTGAGTTGACCGCGTTGGATCTCCAGCCCGGTATGTTGGCCCGCGTGGAAGAAAAAGCTCAGTCTGCCGGGTTAACCAATCTCCGTTTTGTGCAGGCCGGATTGGGTGAAGGCAGGTTGGAGAAAGAATATTATGACCGGGCCATGCTGGTCACCGTGCTGGGAGAAATTCCCGAACAGCAAGCGGCTTTAAAGGAAATCTGTGAAGCCCTCAAGCCGGACGGTGTGCTCTCGATTACAGAAGTCATCTTTGACCCGCATTTCCAGAGCCGCGAGTCGGTACAGCAGGTGGCAGGCAAGGTCGGGCTGCGCGAGATTGGTTTTTTTGGCAAACGGCTGGCCTATACCATTCACTTTGAAAAAAGTACGATGGCAGGGCTTTGATTTAGACAGGTAGAGGTGAAGGATGTATTACAGGGCAATCCGCAACGATATTGTAAGAAGCAAAGCGATAACGCTTACGACCATGCTGTTTGTCGCGGCTGCGGCCATGCTGGTTTCGCTGGCGGCGATCCTTGTCGTCAACCTTTGGGGTGCGATTGACGGGCTGATGACACAGGCGAAAACGCCGCATTTCATGCAGATGCATGCAGGCGAACTGGATGCTGCACGACTGGCGTCTTTTGTGGAACAGCATCCAGAGATCGAGGCGTATGAAGTGGTTGAATTCCTCAACATTGACGGCGCACAGATCATCTTCGAAGAAGGTTCGCTGGCCGGCAGTGTTCAGGATAATGGGTTTTCCGTACAGAATGAAAAATTCGATTATCTTCTCGACCTCGATAGCAAGATCATCCATGTGTCTGATGGTGAGATTTATGTTCCGATACCCTACCTGCAGGATGGTCTTGCAAAAGTCGGCGACAAGGTTCGGGTTGCTGGAAAGGAATTTATCGTTGCGGGATTCCTGCGTGATTCGCAGATGAACTCGCTGCTTTCCTCGTCAAAAAGGTTTCTGGTGACTGAAAATGACCATGCTGAACTAAGCGAATCTGGAAGCGTGGAATACCTGATTGAATTCAGATTGAAGGATTTGTCCACGTTGGGCGCATTCGAAATCGCCTACATTTCCGCAGGCCTCGAGGCAAACGGCCCGACCATCACCTATCCGCTGTTCAGAATGCTGAACAGTCTTTCTGACGGATTGATGATTGCGGTTATCCTGCTGATCAGCGCCCTGGTGGTTGCCGTTGCATTCCTGTGTATCCGCTTCACGCTGCTGGCCAAGATCGAAGATGACTACCGCGAAATTGGCGTGATGAAGGCCATCGGGCTGCGCGTTTCTGACATCAAGAAAATCTACCTGGCAAAATACGCGGTCATTGCGGCAGTCGGCAGCCTGTTGGGTTTTGGACTCTCCTTTGTTTTTCGGGGTGCGCTGCTGGCAAATATCCGGCTATACATGGGGGAAAGCGAAAATGCTTCTCTGGCCTCATTTTTGGGCATCTTCAGCGTCTTGGTTGTGTTCCTGGCGATCATTATTTATGTGAACAGCGTACTGGCGCGTTTTCGGAAAATCCCCCCGGCGGAGGCGATCCGCTTTGGAATCTCACAGGAAAAATCCGGTGGTGCGAAACATTTCCGCCTGAGCGTCAACAGGCTGCTTGGCACAAATGTTTTCCTGGGCATCAAAGATGTCCTCGCCAGAAAGAAAATCTATGTCACTATGCTGGCCGTGCTGGTGCTGGCGGCTTTCATTATCATCGTGCCGCAGAACTTGCACAATACCATTGCGTCAAAAGCCTTCATCACGTATATGGGGGTCGGAGACAGCGATCTGCGTATCGATATTCAACAGACAGATCATATTGCCGAAAAAGCGGCCGAAATCGCAGCGGCGATGGAGAATGACAGCGCCATATCCAAATTTGTTGTGCTTACCACAAAAGTTTTCAGCACGAAGCTGGACGACGGCGCAGAGGAACGCATCAAGGTTGAACTGGGGGATCATTCCGTCTTTCCCCTGACGTATTCCGATGGTCGCGCACCCGCTGCAGAAAACGAAATTGCGCTTTCGGTGGTGAACGCCAGGGAACTGGGCAAAAAGGTGGGTGATGTCATCCTGGTGATGATCGCAGGCCAGGAAAGAAATCTCACAGTGTGCGGGATTTATTCGGATGTTACCAATGGCGGCAAGACTGCCAAAGCAGTTTTCTCTGATCCCTCGGCGGACATTATGTGGAGCGTGATCAGTGCGGAACTGTCGGACGCATCCCTGATCGATACGAAGATAGCGGAATATGCAGACCAATTTGATTTCGCAAAAGTCTCGGACATTGATGAATATATTCTTCAGACATACGGCGGTACCATTCGTTCCATTGGCAAGGCTTCCTACGCCGCCATCGGCATTGCGCTGACAATCACAGTTCTTATTACCCTGTTGTTTATGAAAATGCTTGTTGTCAAGGATCGATATGCTATTGCTGTGATGAAGGCATTTGGTTTTACAAATGCGGACATTAAGGCGCAATATGTTGCACGTGCAGTGTTCGTCCTGATCGTTGGAATTATTCTCGGCACGCTCCTGGCAAACACGCTTGGAGAGATGCTTGTGGGCGTGGTGATCGCCTCGTTTGGCGCATCCTCGTTCGCGTTTGTGGTCAATCCGCTACAGGCGTATTTGATTGCACCGCTGTTGATGGCGTTCTCGGTGCTGCTGGCCACATGGTTCGGCACATTGGGCGCAGGAAAATTGAAATTATCTGAAAATATTAAGGAGTAAAAAATGGAGAAGATCATTGTTGGCGAAAACATCGTCAAATCTTTTGGTGAGGGCGCAGAAACGCACAAGGTTCTTGACGGCGTCTCGGTTGAGATCAACCAGGGTGAGTTTGTTGCGGTTATGGGACCTTCGGGTTCGGGAAAATCAACGCTGCTGTTTGCATTGAGCGGAATGGATGGGGTTGACAGTGGCAATGTCATCTTTGATGATGTGCACCTGTCAAGGCTCAGCGACGATGAACTGGCCGACATCCGCCGGAGGAAGATGGGCTTTGTTTTCCAGCAGCCGACCTTGCTGAAAAACCTGAATGTTCTCGATAACATCATCCTGCCATCCATGCGCGATGGCAGGAAAAATGGTGCGCAAGTTACCGACAAAGCAAAAATGTTGATGAAAAAGACAGATATTGCCGAATTGGAAACGCGCGATATCACCCAGGCTTCTGGCGGTCAGCTTCAGCGCGTTGGAATTTGCCGCGCGCTAATGAGCGACCCGATCATCATCTTTGGGGACGAGCCGACTGGCGCTTTGAATTCAACTTCGGCCAACGAGATCATGGCGCTGCTGGCTGAGATCCATCGCACCGGTACGACCATTCTGCTGGTTACACACGATGTGCGGGTTGCTGCCAAAACAGAGCGGGTGCTGTTTATCCTGGACGGCAAGATTGCCGGGGAGTACCGGCCAGGCGTATACGATGAAACCCGTGATGATTTGAATGCTCGCGTTGAAGACCTCACAGCCTGGCTGGCTGAGATGAAATTCTGAAGTAAAGGTGACCACATGATTACCCTTTTTGATTTAAGGATTAACCCAGACCCCGAAACCGTTGCTGCCATTACATCCCTGTATGATGAACAACCACGCTATAAAGGATTGGCTCCCGCAGCAATCAAGGCGTGTATCGGGTGTTGGTCCTGTTGGGTGAAGACGCCAGGCAGGTGTGTTTTTAAAGATGTGATGGCAAATAGTTACCCGGACTATGTTAACTCTGACAAAGTGATCTTGCTCCTGGACACAGCCCAAGGCTTTATCGATCATTGCGCCAAAGCTTTTTTTGACCGCACCATCCCCAATTATCATCCGTATATAGAAATTGTGGACGGTGAATGTCATCACAAAGCGCGATATGAATGTTATCCAGAGCTTCACTTCTATTATGAGGATAAAGGCCTGAATCAAGAGGAAGCGCAAGTCATCGAGGATTATCTTTACAGGACAGCCTATCATTTCCAGTCAAAAGCCTATCGCATTCACAAGAGCCCTACATGGACGTTGAAGGAACTTCGTCCGCGCAACGCAAGGAACAAGCTTTTAAAGCCCAATGCCACCGAAAGCGTGAATACCGTCATTCTTTACAACGGTTCACCCAGGCTTGGCGGCAGCAATACAGCACGCATTCTGCAGGCGATTTCAGAGGGCTATGGCCCGAATGTCGTCGTTCGCGATCTCAAGCAAAAGGAAATGTGGCCGCAGTGGGCATCGAATTTCTCTTCGGAACAGGCGGTAATCTTTGTCCTGCCCCTATACGTACATGCCATGCCTTCTCATGTGATGGCCTTTATTGAGCTGCTGCAACCCTCCAAAGGTTCATTGGGTTTTATCGTACAACAAGGTTTTCCAGAAAGCAGCCAATCCCACTTTTTGGAAGCTTACTTTGAAAATCTGACCCGGCGCCTCCAGCGGGATTATATAGGCACTGCGATCAAAGGCGGCGTTGAGGGTCTTCAGCTTTATCCAGCAAAAGAGCAAGAAAGGATGCTTGCACCCTTTGTGGCGTTAGTTGGATCTGTACTCGAAGGCGGCCATATGTCAGCACAGACCCAGGCTGAACTGGCAGGCAAAAGCCATTTGTCTAAAGGGATGCTTCTTTTATTCAGGCTGCTGGCTCCCACAGGCTTGGTCCAGGCCTACTGGAATAGGCAACTAAAGCAAAACAATGCTTTTCACCAACGGTTTGACAGGCCTTATGCCGCCGCTCATGATAACGGGTTGCTGGGAGAGTCGCCGGGATTGTAAGTATTCCTAAAATCTTTGAAACTTTATGCATAAAACGATAGGAAACCTGTGGTGAAAAATTTTTTCTCTCAACATCGCCTTTCCATCTCCGTCCTTGGCGGATTCGCCGTCCTGCTGCTGTCCATCACCCTCGCCAATGCTATCCTGGGCATCGGTCCCAACCTGTTGATGAAATGGCTGGGCGCATCGGAAAACGTTCAGGTTTATTTTGGAAAGACGCTGACCTATGGCCTGCGCCTGCTGGCTTACATCGTCTTCCCGGCGCTAGCCCTGAAAACGGTGCTGCGCGTCAACCCCTGGCCGGGATTTTTCCCTCTCGAGCCTTCAGCCAGGAAAGATGTCTTGACCGGCATCCTGGTTATTTCAGCGGTTCTGTCGGCCTTGTTTGTGCTTGAACTCGCCAGCAGCGGGCTGATCCTGGATGGCTGGAACTGGCAAGTCCTCCCCGCTGAGACCTGGTGGCGAATCCTTTGGACCGGATTTCTCGTCAATTTGTGTGTCGCTGTCGGCGAGGAAACGCTCTTTCGTGGCTATCTGCTGACCGGGCTGAACGCCGTCTGGGGACGCTGGAGAGCCTTGCTCGGCATGTCGGTTGTCTTTGGCGTGATGCACTTGCTGGCCTACAGCGAGGGCGGGATGCAATCTGGCACGCTAGCGCTGGCAATTTTGCTGGCGACGCTCTTTGGCCTGCTGTTCGGCCTGGTGCGCATGCAAACCGGAACTCTGTGGATGCCGGTGGCACTGCACTTCACTTGGAATTTCCTCGAAACCGACGTTTTCAACCTGACCGGCGATGGCCGCCACGTCAACCTGGTTGGGGCGATAACCCGACTCCAGCCGCCGCTGACCATGATCGACCTCAACATCGGCAACATCATCATCCTCGAATTTGGCGCATTCGTTATTATCGCTGGCCTGTTGTGGCTTCTGGCTCTAAAAGGCTTGATTCACTCCTGCTGGTATGGGCAATTAAAACAAAACAATGCTTTCCAAAGACGGTTTGACAGGCCTCACGACGAAATAGATGACAACGGGTTGCTGAGAAAACCGCCGGATTTGTAAGCTATCCTGTAATCCAAGTGTTTAAAATCGCTCTTGTGAACTCCCTGGCATTTCCGTCAGGGCAGTGCGCTTTTTGATTTGCAGACCGTGGTTTTCATCTGGACATGGCACGTTGATTTTTCGCTTAATACCCTTGTTTCGTGCACCCGCTAATAGATAATTCCATCCCTTTTCTCCCTTAATTGGTATAATTATGCCATTCTATGGGCAGTGAAGTTGTTTGTCAGCGCACATCTGGCTTTTTGGGGTGAACGATAAAAGATATGGAAATGACCGAATCAGATAAAATGGAACCATTAACAGTTGAGCAAATTTTCGAACTATGGTCCAAAACATATAACAAGGATGGGAAACCTGACTGGTCACATATTTTTCCATATTATCATGACCAAATTGTATTCCAGGACAGCATTCAAAAGATCGAAGGCATTCAAGACTTTAAGGCGATGTGCAATCGATTGACCGAGCGTTGTGAACAATTGAACATGGAGATCCAGTCCATCGTGAAAGATGCCAATATCGTTTTCATCGAATGGAAGATGATCATGATGTTCAATAAATATCCCAGTACGCCAGTGTTCGGCTGCACCAGACTGACTTTTGGCGAGGATAACAAAATTATCCACCAGAGGGATTATTTTGATCTTTGGGGGGACATCTTTAATGGCATACCCTATTTTCGCCGGACATATCGGAATTTTTTGCGGAAAAGATTTGGTTAGCGGAAGGTCGGCATGAAACTTCCAGAAGAGCTTCAATTCATTGCCAATGCCCGAATGGTTCAAAAGACAACTGAAGCCCGCATGGATGGGCAGGTGTGTGTGATCACTGGCGCCACTTCCGGGGTGGGATACCAGACTGCCAAACAGCTGGCTCAGGGTGGAGCGCATCTTGTCATTGTTTGCAGAGACAGTCAAAAAGCCAGCGCGGTCAAGAATGAACTGGAAAGCAGCTGCGCAACCCGGGTTGATGTCATCCAGGCGGATTTTTCCAAACTATCCGAAGTGCGTAAAGCAGCAGAAAGTTTGCTCGAGACGTATCCCAGGATTGACGTGTTGATTAACAATGCCGGCATCCATAACACACAGCGCAGGTTAACTGAAGATGGGATTGAAATGGTTTTTGCTGTAAATCATTTGGCGTCCTATTTGCTAACCCGTTTGCTTCTTGAAAGGATGATTGAGAGCGCGCCTGCGCGTATCATTCAGGTGAATTCACAGGGGCACCGGTTTGGCGGTTTGGACCTTGATGACCTGAACTGGCAAAAACGGAAGTACAAAGGTTTGCAAGGCTATGGCGCTTCAAAGGTCGCACAGCTTCTCACGGTTTGGGAATTTTCCGAACAGCTTAACGGCAGTGGGGTGACGATCAATGCAGTACACCCTGGAGAAGTGAAGACCAATATTGGAATGAATAACGGTTTGTTTTACAGGCTGTACCAGCGTTATTTTTTGGCCTGGCTCTTGAAGGCCCCGGAAATTTCAGGGAAGGCGATTTATTACCTGGCGGCTGCTCCCGAGATGGCTGAAGTAAGTGGCCAGTTTTTTAACCTGACGATCCTGGAAAAGCCTGCCATGCATGCGCTTGACCGAAGCCTGGGAACGAAAGTGTGGCAAATCAGTGAGGAGTTGACCGGTCTTAATTCGTTCGGAAAACACAACGGTCTGCAATAGAATGAGAGAGATTGGAAGCTTGTTGAGGTATCGCAATGGAATATGATGTCATCGTTGTGGGTGGGGGAGTTGCAGGTTTGACAGCCGCGGCCTTCCTTTCAAAAGCTGGAAAATCCGTTCTGCTTTGTGAGAAAGAAGAGACATGTGGCGGTCTTGTCAAAACCTTTGTGCGGGACGGTTTTGTTTATGATGGCGGCATCCGCGCTTTGGAAAACTCTGGTGTTCTCTTTCCAATGCTCAGGCAGCTTGGAATCTCCATTGATTTTGTGCCCAACAAGATCTCGGTTGGCATAGAGGACAAGGTCATCCAAATCGATTCCGGTGAAAGCCTGAATGCATACAAGAACTTGTTGTTAAGCCTTTATGAGGATAGCCGCGAAGAAATTGAACTGATCATCCAAAAAATTCAGACCATAATGAAGTATATGGATGTTCAATATGGGATTGATAACCCTTTGTTTCTTGACATGAAAAAAGATCAGGAATACATGCTGAGGGAGATCATTCCCTGGGTGTTTAAATATGCTTTCATCGCCCCAAAAATTTCCAAATTGAACGAACCTGTTGTCGATTTTCTGAAACGGTACACCCGGAACCAAAGTCTGGTCGATATTATTAGCCAGCATTTCTTTCAGGAGACACCGGCATTTTTTGCACTCAGCTATTTGAAATTGTACCTGGATTATTATTACCCGATCGGTGGTACCAACAAGTTCATTTGGAAACTGGTTGATTTTATCAAACAACATCAGGGGGTGATCAGTACCAATACCAGGATTGTCGGCGTCGACACGGAAAAGAAATATGTGGAGGATGCCTTTGGTAATCAGCATCATTTCCGCAGATTGATCTGGGCTGCTGATCAGCGCGCTTTATACCGATTGCTTGACCCCATCCAGATTTCAAATGGAAAAACCCGGCATGCGATCATCGAACGGCAGAAAATGATCATGGATAAATCGGGTAATGATTCGGTCTTTTCTGTATTCCTGGGGGTTGATCTGGAGAAGGAATACTTTGCAGAAAGGTGCAGTGAACACTTCTTCTTTACCCCCAGTCGAAAGGGGCAATCCGTGTGTGGGCCTGTTCCAACAGGGCAGGATCGGGAAGCTGTGGAAAAATGGCTGGAATGTTTCTTCTCTTTGACCACCTATGAAATTTCTATCCCTGTCTTGAGAGACAGCAGTCTTGCGCCAGAAGGAAAGACGGGACTGATCATCAGTGTTTTGTTTGATTATCAATTGACCAGGTTCATTAAAGAGCAGGGTTGGTATGATTCGTTTAAGACGTATTGTGAAACATGTATCACTAATGTTCTTTCTGCCACCGTTTTTCCAGAGCTTGAGCAATCAATCCTCCATCGATTCTCATCTTCTCCTTTAACCATGACCAAACTGACTGGCAATCACGAAGGCGCAATCACAGGATGGTCTTTTACAAATCATCCGGTTCCTGCTGAAAGCCGATTACCAAAGATCATGAATGCAATCAAGACACCGATCCCGGGAGTCTATCAGGCTGGCCAATGGACATATAGCCCTTCCGGGCTTCCGATTTCTTTCCTGACAGGAAAAATTGCAGCAGACAGAGTGATCAAAGATCTTAAGAAATAAAATACTGATCACGGTGTATGTTGCAAAATCCTTGATTGAAAGTAATTCGGCATAAGCATTCGCTCGAGTTTTGTCCTTGCCCGCCAGAAAACTCAAAATTCCTGCAAGCGCAGGCTGTCGATCAAGGCCAGCGCATTTTCAAAAGGCACATTGCTCATGATATCCTTGGCCGGGGCGATGACAAACCCGCCGCCTGTACGCATTCCCTGCAAGCAAGCTGCCACTTCTGACTTCACTTCACGGGGTGAGCCATGCATCAGGGTTTGCTGCGTACCCAGGCCGCCGAAGAAACAAATATCCTGGCCGTATTCACGTTTCAGTTTGAAAATATCCATCGTTTCTGGCTGAATGGGGTTAAGAATATCAACTCCAATCTCGATCAGGTCGGGTAGAATGGCTTCGATGTTTCCGCAGCTATGAAAGAAGACAAATTTACCTGCCCGGTGTATCCGTTCGCACAAGATTGCGAGACGGGGTTTAAATATCTTGCGCCAACTGCGCGGGCTGATCATTAAATTCTTCTGGCCGCCATAGTCGTCCGTCCAGCCAATCGCATCCATCTCTGCTCCGTGATCCTGCCCGATTTTTTCGACACAATCCAGCATGATATCCAGCAATTGATCCAGCAGATTTTCAACAAAGGCTGGTTCATTGACAATGTCCATCAGGAATTCCTGCATACCGCGCATATTCCAGGCGCGCTCAAAGAACAGTTCCAGAAGTTGCACGATACGGAAGCGGTCGGGGAATTTTTGGATGTACCCGGGTACCCGTGAAAAATGCTCATCTGTGGCCAGGTTGGGAAACGTATAGCCACTCAAGGAGGGTGTTGCCAGTGCCGGCTGGATGACGTGGGGAATATTGCCAATATCCAGCAGCGTGCCAAACTCATCCTGGTAGCTGCCATCTGGCAAGGGGCGCAAAGCGGCTTTAATATGCCCGCAAAATTCGATATGATTGCAGATAATGCCATTAAAAATATCTTCCACCTGATAGAAGGCGGCCAATCTGGATTTAAGTTCTGCGTCCTTGATCCAAATGACATAGGGGCAAAAATCTGTTTCTTCGTGGCGCAAAGCTTTTAGAACAAGGTCTCTGGGAAAATCGTGCATTTGCTGCTCCTGAAAGGTATTGACATGCAAAAAGCAATTTGCTATAATGGGAACGTTCCACCCTATTATAAAGGAATATATGCATGGCTTCAAGACCAACAATCATTGATGTTGCCAGAGTTGCCGGGGTTTCCAAAACCACTGTCTCACGTGTCGTCAACGGCGACACGCGCAAGGTCAGTGACGAGACTGTGCAACGCGTCTTTGCTGCCATTGCCAATCTGGGTTATGAGCATAATTCCATCGCCCGCAGCTTGCGTACCGATCGCACCCAGATCGTGATGCTGATGCTGCCCGATATCACCAACCCCTTCTGGCCGGAAGTGGCGCGCGGCATTCAGGACATCATGGACGGCGCCGGTTATTCGGTGGTTTTCGCCAATATCGATTGGAGCGATGCCCGTGAGCAGGAATTTTTGCGCACGGCCATGCGGATGAGGGTGGATGGCATTTTCATCAATCCCATCCATGTGACTGAAGATCAGGTATTGGCAACCAGGATCCCGGCTGTGATCCTGGGAAATCGGCCCGGTTTTCGCAAATCAGATATGGTCGGTTCGGATACCGAAATGGCCATTCACAAGGCACTGGAGTACCTGTTGCGCCTGGGACATCAACGCATCGGCCTGCTTCTGGGCAGGTCTGAAGTGACATCCGGCTTTTCCCGCCAGCGCAGCTTTTATGAATTCTTTGCCAAAAACCAATTGGAGACGCATCCCGAGCTGGTCGTGGAAGTGACGTTTGATAACCACGGCGGCGAGCGCGGCATGCGCCGTTTGCTGGAACTTTCCGAGATCCCCACGGCGGTTCTGGCTTCAAATGATCTGATCGCTTTGGGTGCCTTGCAAGTTGCGCATGAAATGGGTTATCAGGTGCCTAAAGATGTCTCTATCATGGGCATTGATGATATTCATGCAGCTTCTCTTTCCATACCCGCTTTAACCACCATGCGCAAACCCAAATACGAAATTGGACAGAAAGCAGCCCGATTATTGCTGGAGCGCATGCAAAACACAAATGACAGCCTTGCCCCGCGAATCTCAAAATGTCCTTGCCAACTGGTCGTGCGTGCTTCCACCGCACCACCAGCCTGAGAAATTTCCGGTTATTTTTTTCTTGATTAATGGGAACGTTCAACCCTGATATACAAACAGGTCACATGAATACAGGAGCGGAATGAACAAGAACGAAAGAGCAAAAGGTTGTCTAATTGGATTGGCATGTGGAGATGCCCTGGGAGACCTGGGACGCTCGGATGTCTATCGCCGCAAATACGGCATTGTTACCAATTTCTATGATGATGCAAGCAGCACAGATGACACGGAATTTGCCGTATTAAGTGCCCGTATCCTGCTGGATTGCGCCGGGCACTTAACCACCGACGCTATTTTGTCCGGCTGGCATAAATATATTATTGATCAGGGCGGCATGTTCAGCCGCGGCGGCACTCCGTTATATGGCGCAGTAGAAAATTTGCGCCGCGGTTTGCTGCCCCCTGAATCTGGCCGCTTTAATGTCAACAACAACGATGATGGCGCTGCCATGCGTGCCGCTCCTTTTGGTATTTTCGCGGCGGGCGACCCGGACCGGGCGGCCGAGCTGGCCAGACTGGATGCCGAGGTCAGCCATTATGCTGACGGCGTATGGGCAGCCCAGGCTGTCGCCGCGGCGGTCTCACTGGCTATGGCAGGTGCACCTGTAGAAGACATCTGGCAGGAAGCGCTGCGCCGCATTCCTGTCGATAGCTGGCTGGGCCACACCATGCGGCTCTCCATGCAAATCTGTGAACAGGCTGGCTCGATTGAAGCCGCCTGGGAGCAATTGCACACTGCTTTGTGGACACCCACCCACGCCATGGCTGCCGAGGCTCTGCCGCAGATCTTTGGCATATTCCGTTTGACAGGTGGAGATTTTCAAAAAGGAATGTTCTGGGCCTGCAATTTTGGCCGGGATGCCGACACAATTGGTGCAGTGGTTGGTGCTTTGTGTGGGGCGATGCATGGTATCCAGACCATACCTGTCAACTGGATCAACAGTGTGCAAAAACCGAGTGGTGTGTGTTTGAAATTTGCTGCGCAAGAGGATATGCTGGCTCTGGCCGAAGCCTTGTGTGACCTGCCAGCATAGAAAAGGAGGCTTGATGTCAACTCCGCTGTTCTCCCGCATGGGTACTGAGAAAGGCAAACCAGCAAAGAAGTTCGGTTCAGCCTGGGCAGAACTTTCGCGCCAGCGTCGCAAAGAAGCCATTACCGGGCTGCTCTTCATTTCTCCCTGGTTGATAGGATTTCTGTTATTTTATGCTATTCCAGCTCTGGTTTCTTTTGTGATCAGTTTTACCAAATGGAACATTGTTGGCACACCGGTCTGGATTGGACTGGATAATTACAAAGAGATCTTCACCGGTGACAGGAACTTCTGGAACAGTGTTGGCGTAACCATCCGCTACGCTCTGATCTACATCCCACTGATGACCATCCTTGCCATTATCACTGCCATGGCATTGAATGCCAAAGTCAAAGGCATTGGCATTTTCCGCACCCTGGTTTATATGCCCTCGATTGCTCCAGCCATTGCGGCCTCGCTGGTCTTCATGTGGATTTTGCAGCCGACCTATGGGCTGTTGAATATCCTGCTAAGTTACCTGGGCATTAATGGTCCCAACTGGTTCAAAGACCCCCGTTTTGCCTTATGGGGCATCATCATGATCGCCATGTGGCGTTTGGGGGCGGCGGCGGTGATCTACCTGGCTGGTTTGCAAAACATTCCGGCCCAATTGTATGACGCGGCCGATGTTGATGGGGCATCTGGCTGGCAGAAATTCTGGAACGTAACCCTGCCGATGTTGTCACCCATTTTGTTCTTCCAAATCGTGGTGGAATTGATCGGCGTCTTCCAGACCTTCACCCCGGCTTATGTGGTCTCGCAATCCAGCGGCTACGCCGGGCCGATCAAACAATTGTATTTCTACATGCTCTATGTGTACATCAAAGGCTGGCAAAATCTGCAAATGGGATATGCCTCTGCGTTGTCATGGTTATTGACCATCTTCATTTTAATCATCACCGTGCTGGTTTTTCGTAGTTCACCTTACTGGGTGCACTATGAGGCGGAAAAGAAATAGGAAGGTGCCCAATGCAAACACAACAGGCTAAAAAACCGGCAAGAGGTTTTTTAAAACGCAAAACTCGCAGGAAAATTACGGCTTATGCAGCTTTGCTTGTCATCACTGCATTGTTGATCGTGCCTTTTTACTGGATGCTGGCGACTGCCATGCGCTCCCCCGACCAGGTATTGAAACTGCCGCCTTCCTGGGTCCCGAACCCGATCACCTTTGAGAATTTCCCCAGAGTTTTTCAGGAAGTGCCTTTTGCACGATTCGTGAAGAACAGTTTTGTGCTGGTTTTCTGGAATGTGATTGGGCAGATCTTCGCTACCACAACGGTCGCTTATGGCTTTTCCCGATTCCGGTTTCCTGGCCGCAACACGCTTTTCCTGGTGCTGCTGGGCACCTTGATGATCCCCAGTACGATCACTTTGGTTCCACAGTTTATTCTTTTCGCCAGAATGGGTTTGATCAATTCCTATCTTCCACTGATCCTGCCTTCTTTTGCCGGCAGCCCTTATCTGATCTTCCTGATGCGTCAATATATGATGACCATTCCTTTGGAACTGGATGAGGCCGCCATGCTGGATGGCGCCAATCGTTTCCAAACCCTGGTGCATGTGCTGATGCCCTTGATGGTGCCAGCTCTGGTACTGGTAACAGTCTTTACTTTTGTGGACGTTTGGAATGATTTCATGCGCCCGTTGGTCTATCTCAATGATCCTTCCAAATTTACGGTTTCAATTGGCCTGGCATTCTTTCAGGGCACCAAATTCACTGCCTGGGAAATGCTCATGGCTGGCTCACTGATGGCTATGTTGCCACCGGCTATTTTATTCTTCATTACTCAAAAACGCTTGATGGGTGGCATTGCGACAACAGCTATCAAGGGTTGATGACAGGAGGTGTATGAGAAAAAAGGAAATAAATTCGTGTTCAAAAATGCTGCATAATGTGCCGTAAAAGGCAGCTGTTGGTTTATAAGAACGGCCACAAAAACTTTCTTAAGGAGATAGAGAAATGAGTCACAAGAGATTGTTCACTGTTTTTACCCTGCTGTCAGTGATTTCGTTGCTAATTGCCAGTTGTGCACCTGCGCAATCTGCCCCCGAGATCATCCAGCAGACCGTGATCGTTGAAAAAGAAGGCACCCCGGTGGTGCAATACATTGAAGTTACCGCCACCCCGCAACCTGCGAAAGAACTCAGCGATGATGATGTTGTCACCATCACATTCTGGGGCACCGAAAGGGGACGTGATACAGCCCAAACCCGGCAAGTCCACTACGATTTGGCGCGCGCATTTGAGGCATCTCACCCCAACACCAAAGTGGCCGTATCCTTGTTTCCTTCACGCGCTTTTGCCACGCGCGTGCTGACCGCCATTGCCGCTGGTCAGGGCCCTGACATCTGGTATCACTACTGGTCGCCAGATATTGCCTCCCAGGGTTTCCTGGAAGACCTTACTCCCTATCTGGAGAAGGATGGCATTGATCCTTCAGAACTCTATTTCCCGATCGGTGACATTCGCGGCAAATATGATGGCAAGTATTACGCTTTACCGCGCGATGCGACTGGTTACGTCTTCGCTTATAACAAAGATATCTTTGATGCTGCCGGCGTGGAATATCCGCAGCCTGGATGGACAGTAGAAGACTTGCGTCAAAAAGCCATTGCGGTTAACGACCCTGCCAGGAATATTTACGGCCTTTCCACCATTGATTCTGGCTGGTTCCAGTGGCATCCTTTCTCCTTCAACCTGGGCGTAGATTTCCTTAACGAAGATGGTTCTCAGGTGGCGGGTTACATGGATACCCCCGAAGCCATCAATGCCATGAAATTCATCCTCGATCTGGCAGCCACCGACAAGGTTTCAGCCCCGGCTGGTCTGGCCGATCAATTCGGGTTGGATTTCCTTTCCGGACAGATTGGCATCTTTGGCATGACCTCATGGGATAACCAACTATTCCTGGAAAAGGTTGACTTTAACTACGGCATCATTGAACCCCCCAGCTTTGTCGCTGGCGAAGAAGCCATTTCCTGGACCGACTCCTATATGTTCTATATGAACAAGGATAGCGAATACAAGCAACGCGTTTGGGAATTCATGGAGTTTCTGAGCGGACCGGAAGGCGCCAAGATCATGGCCGAATCCGGTGTTTGGACTCCTGCCATTCCTGAAATTTGGGAAGAGATGGGCTGGAAAGAAGACCCGATCCTTGGCCCTATTTATGCCGAACTGGAAAAGCCAGCCCGTGTTTTGAATTATGAGCGCAATCAGTTCTACTGGGATTGTGTGGGCGGCATCTTTGATACCATCACCAGCGGCTATATTGAAGAAGGCAAGACCGATCTGGAAAACATCCTGCCGCCGCTGGTGGCAGAAGCCCAGATCTGCCTGGACAAAAATATGGCTTCCCTGAAGTAAACTGCGACCCGCAGGTTTCCTCCTGAGGGCACAAGGCTGCAAAGAAATGCTTGTTCTGTTCGTGTTCTTTGTATCTGAGTGCCCTCAGATTATGATAAGCTTAAACCGGATCATGTCAGGCTTCAATGTCCCACGTGTTTATTGGTGAGAAAGAGAAAGAGATCCTATGCCGCACATTCCTGAACATTATGCAGAACGTGTATATGCTGGCTGGCTTGGCAAATGCATTGGCGTGCGTTTTGGCGCGCCGCTGGAAAACTGGACCTACCAGCACATTGCTGATTATCTTGGCGAGGTGCTGGAATACCTGCCCATGCCGGAAGAAAAGATCTTTCAACCCGATGATGATACATCAGTGCCGATGATCTTTTTGCGCGCGCTGGAAGACTATGGCCCACAGGTCAGCGCTGCCCAAATGGGTCAAACCTTGCTCAACTACCTGGGCGACCAGCACGGCAGTTTGTGGTGGGGCGGCTATGGCGCTTCCACAGAGCATACTGCCTACCTTAATTTAAAACACGGCATGTCTGCGCCGCTATCGGGCTCAGCCAGGATGAATGGTTATAGCGTGGCTGAACAAATTGGCGGGCAGATCTTTAGCGACCTGTGGGGCTGGATGGCTCCCAATGATCCGCAACTCGCTGCGGACTATGCAAAAAAGGCCGCCTCTGTGACCCATGACCGCAATGGAATCTATGGCGGCATGTTCATTGCTGCCCTGGTCAGTGCTGCCTTCGGCAGTCGGGACCCACAGGATTGGATCCGCCAGGGTTTACAGGTTATCCCCGCAGAAAGCGAATATGCGCGGGTTGTAAACGCAGTTCATGAGTTTCATCAAGAGAATCCCGCCGATTGGCGCGCCTGCTTTGATTTTATCTTTCATCATTTTGGCTATGATCGCTATCCCGGCATCGTCCATATCATCCCCAATGCCGCAGTGATCGTGATGGGTCTTTTATACGGCGGGGGAGATTTCTCGCGCAGTATTTCTATCACCAATATGGCCGGCTGGGACACGGATTGCAATGTGGGCAATGTGGCTGCCATCGTTGCCACGGCGGTTGGCCTGGAAGGCATTCAAGACCGCTGGCGCCACCCGCAAAACGATTTCTTTGCTGCAGCCAGTATTGTAGGCTCTGCCAATCTTCTGGACATCCCGGCTGTGGCCTGCCGTCTGGCAAATTGCGGCCGGCGGATTGCAAACCAGCCGCTTGCTGCCTGCCGCCCGCGCTGCGATTTCAGTTTCCCCGGCTCTACCCATGGCTTTCAATATTGGGGCGAGCAGCGCAATATCCTGATGCTGAAACAGGCTGTATTTGATGGTCGGGGGACGTTGCACGGGGTTGTTCGCCTGCTGAAGAAAAAACAGGACATGGGAATTTATCTGCCCACTTACCTTGAACCGCAGCAATTGAATTCTGAATATTATGGTGCTGGTTTCTCGCCCACCATTTATCCAGGACAAACCTTGCGCGCCCGCCTGCAATTGCCGCCTGGCCAGTCAGACAGCATTCTGGCCGGGTTATATGTCTATGATGCCCAAAGCGGCCAACGTTTTCAGGGCGGCAGCGTGCAGCTTGTGCCGGGAAGCTGGCAGGAATTGAACTGGAGCATCCCGCCTATTCCCAATGCCCGCCTGTCACAGGCAGGGCTTGTTTTCAGAAATCTTTCAGCCGCCACCTGGAAAGGTGAATTCTATCTGGATGAACTGGACTGGAGCGGGCGACCTCAATTGGATCTGCATTTTTCAGACCTTCCCATGCAATATGGTACTGCCGCCCAATGGACGTACTTGCGCGGCTTTTGGCGGGTGGAGGAGGGTGGATACCATGGCAGCGGCAATGAGATGAGCGAAACTTATACCGGCTTACTGGATTGGCAGGATATGGAAATGGATGTTTCCTTTACCCCACTGGTGGGGCCTGAACATTTTGTCCTGTTTCGTGTTCAGGGTGCGCTGAGAAGTTATGCCGCCGGGTTGGCTGATGGCAAATTGGTGCTTTGTAAAAAAGAGAACGGAAAGTTCAAGGAATTGGCTGCACAGCCCTTTAACTGGCAGCATGGAGAATCTGTGCGCCTGCATATTGAATTGCGCGGTAATCATATTGCACTGCAAGTCCCACATGCCAATATATCTCTTGCGTGGCTGGATGAAGACAAACCGTACATGAACGGTATGCTTGGGCTGGCGGCAGGCCCAAACTGCCACACCCGTTTCGAGGAATTACATGTCCGTTGAACCCCATCATCTGGCAGCATTTTTCACCGCGCGGTCTGTGGCCATTATTGGCGCGTCTGAAAAAGGCCTCTACCAGGCGGGCATTCTGAACGACCTGATCGGTTTTGGTTTTCCCGGAGAGATCTATCCGGTGAATCCTCAGCACCAGCAAGTGTTTGGCCTTACCTGTTATGCCGGGATTAACGAGGTGCCTGGCAAGGTGGACCTGGCTATCGTGGTTGTGAACCGCAATCTGGTTTTATCCATCGTTGCCCAATGTATCGCAGCCGGGGTCAAGGCCGTATTGATCATCAGTGCTGGATTTGCCGAGAGCGATGAACAAGGCAGGCGATTGCAGCAAGAACTGACGAGTCTCGTTCAGCAAAGCGGAATCGCCGTCCTGGGGCCAAATTGCGCCGGTTATGCTGATATCCCTGCCAAACTGACTGCCACCCGTTTGCCCTGTGCGGCCTGTCCTGGCGGAGTTTCTTTTCTCTCCCAGAGTGGCGCGTTGATGATGGCTCTGTATGGTGTATTTGTCGATCATGCGATTGGCTTGAACAAGATCATATCGGTTGGCAATCAGATGGATATCAATTTGGGCAGCGGGTTTTCTTTTCTGGCTGCCGATCCATCCACCCGGGTGATCGGAGCCTTCGTTGAAGGCATTCAGGATGGCGCAGCATTTGTTGAAGGAATGCGCCAGGCCCTGCATGCCGGCAAGCCACTGGTGCTGGTCAAGAGCGGCCGCACCCGGCGAGGCCAACAGGCTGCCGCCACCCACACAGCCGCTGTGGCTGGTTCCGACTTTGTTTTTCAGTCCATCTGCCGCCAATTTGGGGCGCATTTGGCAGAAGATATTCGCCCGATGATCGACTTGCTGCGGGTGCAGGAGGCCTTTGGCGAACGGCTAACAAACTGTGCCCGCTGGATGGTCGTTACCCAGAGCGGCGGGATGGGGTCGCTGACTGCCGATTATCTGGAATGGGAAAATATTGAGCCTGCCGGGATCAGCGACCAATTGCAGCTAGCCTTACAGCAGGTATCACATCTGGCCGGCGTGGAGCAGTGGGCCAACCCGGCCGATGTGCGCGGTCCGAGCTTGCGCGGAACTGCCACCCCACATACCCTGCGGCCATTCTTTGAGGACAAATCCTCTGATTTGCTTCTGCTTCTGTTGGCCCGCACGCTGGTGCAGGAACAGGATCATGAAACTGCCCGTGCCATTCTGCAGGTGGCTCGGGATTATCAGAAACCGGTGGCTGTGGTCTGGGTTGGACAACGCATAAGCCAGCAGCAGCCTCAACAAGTTTCAGCTGATCAACTCTTGCAGCAGGGTGGTGTTCCTGTCTTTTCCCAGACCAGCGATGCTGTGCGAGCCCTTTCGGCTGCCCGTTCTTACTGGCTCTATCGCCAGTCTTATTTGCAGCACACGTCACTGCCAGAGGGTGGAAAATGAAAAAACGGTTGATGAGTTTCCAGGAGACCCAGGTCTTGTTGAATACTTTTCAGATTGCCCAACCCCCTCAGATTCTGGTAGAAGATATGGCCCAGGCTATTGCCGCTGCTGAGAGTGTGGGCTATCCGCTGGTATTGAAACTGGTTTCCAGTGCTGCCACCCATAAATCGGATGCCAATCTGGTGGTGCTGAATATTCAGGATCGCCACGAATTGCTGGCACAGTTTGAACTGCTGCGGCAGCGCGGCGCACATTTGCCCGGTGAAGGGTTTTTATTGCAGCATATGTTGAAAGGTGGGGTAGAAACCCTGGCTGGAACGATATGGGATGCGCAGTTTGGGCATGCCATTGTCTTTGGCACAGGCGGCACTCTGGTGGAATGGCTTAACGATACCAGCCTGCGCATACCGCCGCTCAACGAATGGCAGATCGAACAAATGGTTTCCGAAACACGCGTTGCCAGTTTACTGGACGGGTATCGCGGACAGCCTGCCTGTGACCGAAGCGCCCTGGTGGAATGTTTGGCAAGTCTGGTCCGTCTGGTGCAGACTGAAGGCACTCGCTTGTTGTCCATGGATATTAACCCCCTGATTGTCATGCCCCGCGGCGCTTTTGCCGTAGATACGCGCATCTATGTGCGTGAGGAGGAATAGCATGAAATCTCAACCTGTTGAGACATCCATTACCCGTATTGCACCGGGTGAAATTCAAGTGCGCGGTCATTCTTTGCCAGAAATGATCGGTTCCCGCTCATTTTCCGAGGTAACCTTCCTTTTATTATCCGGTGTCATGCCGGATGAACGTCAAGCGCGTATGCTGGATGCCATGCTGGTCAGTTGTGTCGATCACGGGATCAATGCGCCATCGGCTTGCGTGGCGCGCACAGTGGCTTCGTGCGGTTCCCCTGTTCAGGCAGCCATGGCTGCCGGCGTGGCTTCAATCGGCGTACATCATGGAGGTGCCGGCGAGGCTTGCGCCCGCTTGCTGCAAGAAACCCTGCACCAAGGCCAGGGCCATGACATAGCCGAACTGGCAGGCCGGGTTGTGCAGCAATACCACGCCAGCAAGCAAAGATTGCCGGGTTTTGGCCACCGGGTGCACAACCCTGATCCACGCGCCGAGCGGCTGTTTGCTTTGGCAAAAGAGAATGGTTTCTGGGGACAATTCATGCAATTGCTCACAGCCCTGCAAACTGCCTGGCAGGCAGAAACCGGAAAGCTGTTGCCAATTAACGTGGATGGGGCTATCGCCGGCTTGCTTTCAGAGCTGGGCCTTGACTGGCAGTTGGGCAAGTCCCTGTTTATCATTGCGCGCAGCGTGGGTTTAGCTGCCCATGTTCATGAGCAAATACTGATTGGAAAGCCTCTGCAATTTGCGCCACCAGTGAAAAACGCCCCAAAGCCCTAACCGATCAGTGGGTTGGCAATCTGTGTGCAAAACCAAAAAGAATGGATAAGAAACTCGCTCCTTCTCTGGTGAAGGAGCGAGTTGTAAACTGGAAGACGAATAGAGACTAAAACAGCGACTCGTGGGGGTGCTTTTCGTCCAGTTTGGAAAGGCCGTATGAGGCGAGTGCTCCGAAAGCAAAGAGCACTGCACAGACTGCGATCATCCAACCGCTGACCCCGCGCGGAATAATGGCCGCGGTGGAACCCACCACAATGCCAAGGATCAGATGATACATTATTGCATAGGCCTTTTTGAAAAGCCATGAGAACAATTTTGCGAAAGTCAAAATACAGATGACCACGCCCGCCATGATGGGAAGGATGACAGCCAGATCGAGCTGGCGGATGCCGCTCGCCATGGGCTGGTAAAGTCCCAGGTAGATCAAAAAATTGGAAGGGCTCATGCCAGGCACAACCAATCCCAGGCCCATCAAGATGCCGCTCAGCAGCCAGCCCCAGATATTGGGCAACATGGTGACATTCTGAATGGTTTCCATCCAGCGCATGTAGAAGAAGGTGACGACAACCATCCCCGCCAGCAGCAGCCAATGCCAGGATTTGCGGCCTTCTTTTCCAGACACTTTGACCAGAGATGGGAAGGTGCCGGCAATGAAACCGATGAAGAGCCAGGTGAATTGGGCCGGGTAAAAGGAAAACGCATAATCCACAACCGCAGAGAAGGCCACAACCCCGATCACACCCCCGATGCCCACCGGCAGGAAGTAGCGCACATTTTGCCAAAACTTGACCCGCAGATTCCCCAGGAAGCGGATCAAGGGTTCATAGATGCCGAAGACCACTGCCAGCACACCGCCCGAAAAACCCGGGACGATCGCACCGATGCCAACCAGGGCGCCTTTGGCCAGTCGGATCAACCAGTCAACAAGTGGATTGTTCTCGATTGCCTGTGCAGAGACCTGGCCAGGTTCCGCCGGGGTGGTTATGGTGTCTTCAATATTTGTGTTTTTGTTCATGTTTCCTCTCAAAAGTCTTGTGGGATGCATTGACAACGTATTATACCCATTTTTTGCTTTGGGGATGGTGTTTCTTTCTTATCTGTTAACCCGGCATCCCCCGAACTCGGGGGATGCCTTTGAAAGGAGAATAAGATGTTGCGCTGAAAGAACGACGCTCTTTCAGCCATACACCAGCGTCATTTTTTGCACTGCTTGTTGCCCCGCAGTTGTTTTATGTTCCGTTGTTAACATGTTCAGGCCGCCTTACTGCCAAGGTGCACGTTCACCCGGTGAAGAACACCGGGCGCAAGGTTTTCGATGGCTGATCTGGGAATCTTGATGCCTTGCGCGAATGGTTCTGAGCATGTGCTTAGCTCATTGATGGAAATGGTTTCAATCTTGTATTCTCCGTATTCCAGAAGCTGCGGATTTCTATACGTTATTTCCAAAGACCTTTCAGCAAACCACATGCGAACACAGGCATTTCCTTCTTCATCAAATTGTTGTTTCACCAATTTTGGCTGGATGATCAAATCTCCCATGTGGCCATAAACCCCAAAAGCTTTGGTCAACAAAGTAAGCAGATACCAGCTTGCTGAACCCGTCAAGTAGGGGTACACGCCGCGCCCACGGGAATCAAAGTATTCAGGGAGGCCGGGATATGAGCGGCTGATGGGAAAATTCTTGCTGTGCTGGAAGAGGGAATTCAGTACCTTAAAACCCTGCTGCGCAAAGCCTCTTTCGTACAAAGCATAGGCGTACATAACGTCCATATGACAAAACACAGCCCCGTTTTCTTTGTGACCGAAGGCAAAGCCAAAACACCGTCCCATGTTCATTAAGACTTCATTGAAATTCGTGTTCAGTCGATATCCGCCCGCCTTTTCATCAAAAAGACAGCATTCTATGCTCTGGATCATTTCTTCTGCCTGCGCATGGGTGGCGACCCCGCTCATCAGGGGAAAGACCTGTCCGGTCAGTGTCATGCGCAAGCCATTTGGATGGTCTCCTTCAAGGCGACAGCCGTCATTGTCGTAGTACCCATTGAACCACTGCTGCCCCTGTTGGCTGATGATCCATTCCTGTTTTCGCAGGTGATCTTTAAGCCATTCTGCCTTGGTGTAAACATCGGCAGCCAGGTCACTCAGCGGCACAGCAGTTTTCTTGCCTGACAGGGTGTGCTGGACTTTGGAGAAATATGCATCAAGCCTGCATTGCTTTTCCTCAACAGCATGGTAATTCACTTTTTCGTTTAAGGTGTCCAACAAGAGAAGCAGTTCATCGGCGAGGCAGATTTCTTGTGTTCCTTGTTGATGAAGCTCATCGATCAGTTGGCCGATTTTGTGCAAATTACCAGCATACAGAGCGGTGAAAGCGACACTTTCCCCTCGCTGAGAAGCCATGTCCATGCCATCATTCCAGTCTGCTCCTTCAAGTCTAATGATATTGTGTTCTCCGACATTGAAAAATGCAGTCAGGTGCTGCACCAGCAGGTGTTCCAATACCGTTCCCTGGTATTCTTCGCCGGATACGATACGCTGCCGGGTGCCTTGTGAGGGGTCCCATTGCTTGTCGATCACTTGCGCTCTGTTCGCCAGCTGGTCTTTGAAATAGGCTTGGTCTTTAAGCAGGAAATCGAGATCGCCGGTCTGGTCAATGTAGAGGGCTGTGGTCAGCAAAGGCCATGCACCGTGATCCATCCATACCCGCGGAATGTTATTGCGGTCTGCCTTGAATTCACCTGGCAGGTTGCCAATAATGGTGGCATTGCTGCCATCCATGCGAACGCCAGCAAAATAATCCAAAAGCAAATGACCCACTTGTCTGTTTTCCATGATTAACAAACCGAGCACATCCTGCCACAAATCCCGCCATCCACGCCCGCCTTTTCCATAATCATGGTAAGGCAGGAAAGAGTTGCCGAGACGCCGGCGCAGCACAGGTTGAATGGACACCCATTTCAGCCACTGGTTGAAGGTTTCTTCCCCCGTATGAAAGGATAATTTTCCCAGTGTTTCTTGCCAATAGTTCCTGGTTTTTTGCAGCCATTGGTCAAATTTTTGTTGACTCCCATAGGTCGAGATCAGATCATTGGAACCGCTTTCATCTGTCTGGATGCCAAGGATGAGGATATATGAGCGAGAGTCGCCGGGTGATAACCGGATATTTTTAAAGCGCAACCCGCCTATTGCCTCAAACCCTTCAAAGTTATCTCCGGCTTGGGCGCAGCAATCCATTGGTTTGACTACCGCTGCAGGCCAATCCAGGCTGCCGCCTTCACCGATGAAATCTTCCAAAAGCGGGAAGAACCCAACAGGCGGTGTGCTGTCCGATTCGACGCCAAGGATGTGATACCTTGTGTGATTGGGCTGGTGGCCGCGTTCATCAAAGCTGAGGGTTGGGCATACTGTGACGCCATATTGGCTGCAAGATATTCGATGTAAAAGCGAGGTCACGTGTCTGTGGTCGCGAAGGTTGTCGGCTGAGCGCCCGTAGATGGGGATGGCTGCTGTGGGAGTGAAGCAAAGCGGATGGTCAGAAATGTTGGTCAGGCGGACCCCCATCAATTCGACCTGATCTGCAGAGTGGGGGATAAAGTTGGTGATTTCTGCCTTGATGCCGCGTTTTTGATTGATGCGCGTAACCTTGTGCCACAGAAACCCGGCATTCAAGGTTACTGTTTCCTCTTCGTCCGCGAGAAAATTCTTTGCAATCTGCGGGGCGGCGTTACCAGTCGCCGACCATGCTTCAGACTTTGCAAAGGAAAGCCAGAAGTTTCGCGCAGATCGGGTATTGTGCAGATCTTCCACAGAAACGGGTGCAGTCAGGAAGGTGTGTTGCCCGGTTTTGATGTCGCCGTGCAGCAAGGGTGTCAGGGCGGAGATCATGCCTGCTTCATTCATCAGGGGAAAATAGAGCGCATTGGTTTTGTGTGGCGCGGTCAGTTCAAAAGTGCCGTCATCATTCATAAATTCGCAGGTATTGGTCATCTTAATTTCCTCTCAGCCATAGAGAATCTGTCATCATGCAAAGAAGACATCAATGCGGCGAACGCTGCCTTCGCGCACTAACGCTGCATAAGGAGAGCTGATCCGATTCCCCTGAATTTCGATTTTTTCGTCGCCGATGAAAATATGCATGGTTTGAGGTATTACATTTTCAGCAAAGGTATCTTTTTTTTGTGGATTGAAACAGGTCACGGTGCATTGTCCGAACAGGGTAAAACTGAGCTTGCCTTCCTGATCAAAAAGCCAACCTGGAAGCGCTGGCTGAAGTTGCAGGCATAATTCACCGTTATCGATGGTGAACGGATTTTTGCCAATCATCATCAAATTCCATATATGAAGGAATTCGGCCGTTGCACCGGTCAATCGTGCCACAAATCCATTGCCATGCAGGGTCTTGTCTGGGTGTGCGCTGCTGACAAGGAAAGATGAGTTTTCCAATGGGCTGCGTCCATAGCGAACCGGATCCTGGAAAGCAATCAATGCATGAGAGAAGTCCTCAAAAAATTCCCGATACAGGCCGGCCTTTAACAGCTCCAGCAGATACTTGTATTCCATGTGCAGAAAGATGGATTCATTTTCAAGCCATCCTGGGGTAAATACACGCAGGCGTCCGATCTCAAAGGTTTGTTTCTCAAGCGACACGTTGGTTTTGTACATCTTGAGGGCAGGATCGTAGAGGTCACTATCCCTGATTTTCTGGTGGATTGTTTGTGCTGCTGATTTTTGCTTTACCGTCTTAAGCATGTGAACCGGCGCTTCCAGAAACAGGGGTAAAGTCTTTTGCCCAAAGCCGCGGGCGCGCAGATACGGGCGTTGTTGTTTATCTTTGAGGATTTCTCCGTTTGTGTTGTGGAGAATATCGTATTCCTTGATTGAATACGTGAAGTAGGTTGGGGATATCCCGCCATTTTCATCCACGGCGCGTTGAATGCCAGCCTGCACTTTCTCCCAAAACAATCTCAGAGTATCCAACAAATTGCAGAAAGGTACAGAGACGATCTGACCGTTAAATCCAAACCGTGTTTCTTCACGATAGGTTTCACGGGCGGCCGCAACGGCATCCCAATACAGGAAGTCGCGATCATTGCTTTGGGATGTTTGAGACTCTTGCAGGAGGTTGGTGACGCTCCGCATCAATTTTTGAACTTCAACCGGTAATTCTACTGAGCCGTTTTTTGGCATTTGTTCCAGCAGGAAATCGAGAAGCAGTGAAAGCTCAAAGGTCTCCGACATGGAGGATCCAAAAAGACCCGGCAATCCGTTCAGCGCATCACACCAACTGGGCTTTCCTGCTTCCATCTCAATGCCCATTCCCATGGGGTCCATGGTTGAGAATTTGAGCAAGGCCAGGATCGTCAATTTTACAAAAACAGAAGTGAAAAAGATGGGGCCGTACCCGTTTTCTGAGCGCATCAGTTTGTGGGCTTTTTGTCGGCTGGCGATCAGGGCAGCCTTTTCCGTATCCCAAGTAATTGCATTGTACTGGCGCGGCTGGCCGCCGACCAGTACATATTTTTTACTGCGCGGTTGCACAAAAGCAGGGCTTTCAAAGAACGGGATATCTTTTCGTTCAAAGAGCATATTTTCGCGCTCGTCAGGATAAATTGCCAGAAAACTGTGGATCAGATCCAGATTATAGGTCCAGTGATCGGTCCAGTAGCCTTCTCCAAAATCGGCATCGAAGCATTGTTCAGCAGCTTGCAGCGCCAGATGCAGGAAATCTACCGCCGAGGTGTGAAGTGCAATGTCATGCTGGTCAAGGAAATCCAGCAGGGAACCTGGCGTAAATGGGTTTTGTAGGAAGGGGATGATCTTGTCCGGCTGGACAACCAGTTTGAGCAGCGGGGACATTTTTTCTTGATCCATCCAGAACTTGCTGCCTTTGACAACCAGCGGGTTGTACCCATCTGTCTGGATGAGGCTCATGAAGGATTTGATGTTGCTATCTTTAACACGGGGATTGAACCATACTTCATGCCGGCGGTTCTGGTTAACATCACGAAAATTTCCATTCCCTTGTGAAAAAAATTCAGGGGCAAGGAAAAACGCGTTGTAATCTCGTTCCGGGTCACCGTGTTTGCGGGAATAGATATGATAAATGACCGGCTTTTGCGGGCTGCCAAGAAGAACAGGCCAGCCTCCGCGCAGTACATTGTCTAAAAAAGTTTGTTTGCAGTAGGCATCAAATTCGGGGGAACTGGTTTTGGTTTGTATGGGATTGGTGAGACCTTCTGCTATCTCTGTTGCTATTTTTCGTTTTTGCTGGAAATAGGCTTCTGTTGTCAAAGGGAGGGCGGCTTTGTGCAGCGCCAAGCGATGCTTCGCATAGCCATAAATACTGTAGAGCGTGACGGATTCAAGTGGCGGCAGCATAGTTGAAAATGCAAAGAATGAACAAGGAATTCTTCCATCTGCGTATGGAGATTTTTCGATCAATTCCTGCAAGCTATTTTTTTCAAAGTTGGCAGGAAAACGTAAGGCAGTATCCTGGCCGAAAACAACCTCTGGCTGAACAATTGTGCTGAGGGGAATGGGCACACCATTTTGGGAGACAAAGGCATGTGAAAAATTTACTGCCTCAATAGGCTTGATTTCCTCAGTATCCAGCAGGGTGGAGCGCAGTTGGAAGTAGGGGAAGTTGTTTTCCTGGTTGGAGACATTTACCCAGGCTTCCAATGTTCTGCTGGTTTCTTTTAATGCTTTATTGGTTACACCATAGGGCATCATGGCTGGCATCCCGTCAATGATTTCCAGATTGGTGGGGCGGTTTGCCAGATTCGAAATCTTCACCTGGCGAACAAGACCTGCAACCGGTTCTTCAGGCAGATTGAAGTACAGGATTTCCACCTTAAAACCATGCTGCTGGTTTTCTTCCACCAGTTCCAATTCATTCAGGGAAATGATCATGCGTTGAGCTGCTGATTCTGCGTCGCCTGAAAAGGGTTCGTAAATGGATTGCGAGTTGCCGGTAATCGTTTTAATGAATGTCCGGAAGCCCAGCAAGGGAGTTGATTGATAGGCTTTGTTGGCGGGTTGAAATTCCATGATCGGATGATCTTTGTTTTCGACGCCAAAGCTGGTGATGGCTTGTCCGCGATTTACATAGAACACCCACATTGGGATCCCCAAAGGGCCTGCAATGCCGGGCAGCATATTGGTAAAAGGCCTTTTTTGCTGATAATCAGGAATGATGAAGCGATTCAGGCTGTCAAGATGCATTTTATTCATTGGTACACTGAACTTTCTGCGGCATGAAAGAATTTGAGGATGAACGCTTTAACGCGAAATGGCGTGGATGATACAGGCGCGCCCGTAATTTCGACACCCGCGCCCGCTATGCTGCAAGAACCTCATCTTTGATATACGCGCACATAGTCAACATATAAACGGGTGGGGAATTCTGTATCCAGCCCCACCGGGCCGGGCAGCACCCCTCCAACGGCCAGATTGAGGATAATGAAGAATGGCTGGTCAAAAGGCCATGCCCGCTCGCCAACATCTTCGCGGTTGACAACAAAGTATTCTTCATTATCAAAATACCAGCGGATCTGGTCAGGTTCCCATTCAATGGCATACGTGTGAAACTCATCTGCTATGTTGTATTTTTGCCGGTTCCACTGGCTGAAACCCAATGCACCAGAATATCCCGGGCCATGCAAGGTTCCCATGATCAAATCCGGCTCTTTGCCGATATACTCCATAATGTCAATTTCACCGCAGTCCGGCCAGTTGCTGCCATCAAAATTGGATCCGAGCATCCAGAAAGCTGGCCACAATCCTTTGCCTTCGGGTACTTTAATGCGTGCTTCAATACGGCCATAGTGGAACTCTTGAAGTCCCTGGGTCTTAAGACGAGCAGATGTGTAGTAAGAATCCTCAAATTTTTCCTGCCTGGCTTCAATGACGAGCAAGCCATCTTCCAGACGGGCATTTTCCGGGCGCGAGGTGTAGAATTGCAATTCGCCATTTCCCCATCCCCAGCCGCCGATGTCATAGGTCCAGTTTTTGGTATCGATCTTTTTGCCGTCAAATTCATCCTGCCAGACCAAGTTCCAACCATCCGGCACAGTGATTGGGGTGGGCTTGGCTATAAACAATCCGGGGTTGCAAGAGACGATCGAGGCGATCAAAAGGAATGCAACCCACAGCTGAATTCCGGTTTTCTTTTTCACACTATCAACTCTTTCTGGCATATACTCGCACATAATCAACATGCATGAACTGTGGAAAGGTGGTTGTTTCATCAGGATAACCAGGCCATACTCCACCGACCGCCATATTCAGCAGGATATAAAATGGATGATCGAACACCCATTTCCCAGGCACGTCGTTAGGGGTGAGGGTGTTATAAAGAGATTGGTCTACAAACCAGCGGATCTGGTTGGGTTCCCATTCCACTGCGTAGCGATGAAAATCGTTGGCGAATTCTTCTCCGGGTTTGTGGAAATCTTTGCCAATGCTGTCATCCCGGAAATACCCAGGTCCATGGATGGTGCCGCGCACCGTTTGGGGCTGCTTGCCGATATTCTCCATGATGTCGATTTCTCCGCATTCAGGCCAACCTTTGGTAATCCGGTCTACTCCCAGCATCCAGAATGCCGGCCAAAGGCCTTGACCAGACGGAATACGAATGCGGGCTTCTATTCTGCCAAATTCCCAGGCGTGCAGGTTTTCGGTATGCACACGAGCTGAAGTGTACTCAAATCCTTGATGTGCTTCCTTTCGGGCTTCAATTATCAGGCATCCGTTTTCAAGGCGTACATTTTCGGGACGGTCGGTGTAGATTTGGGATTCTTCATTACTGGCTCCGGTGTAACCTACATCCAGGTGCCATTTTGTGCGGTCAATCTCTGATCCATCAAATTCATCCTGCCAGACCAAAAGCCATGGGTTGCTCTTCATGAAACAGATCCACCTTTCAAATATTTGTGGCAAAGTTAGCGTGCTGCCAAAAAGACAGCACGCTAGTGTTATGTGCTTGGGAACGTACAGGTAATCGCAGAAATCTTGTTTATGTTGCCGCTGGCATCGCTGGATTATCAGCCACAACTATTCAAGAGCAGTTTTGCCCGACAAACCAAATCGCGTTTTTTTGTAACTATCCTTTGACAGCTCCCTGTGTAAGTCCACCGATGATATAACGCTGCAACAGCAGAAAGATGAGCAGCATGGGAAAGGTCATGATGAGCGCTGCTGCCGCCAGAGTTGGCCAATTGCTGCCATAGACACCCTGGAAGACGATCATTCCGCGGGTAATTGGATAGTATTTCTGATTCGTCAGGTAGATGGTAGGCAGCACCAACTCGTTCCAGATGCCAATGGCGTGCAATACAGCAATGGTGGCAACAGCTGGCCGGATTAAAGGAAAGACAATGGAAGTTACAAAGCGGAAATAGCCACATCCATCGAGGGCTGCTGCTTCATCCAGTTCTTTGGGTACCGTTTTGATGTAATTGACGAGAATGACAATGCCGATAGGGTTGGTCAGAAAGAGCATGATGTAGCCTACCGGGTTGTTGTACAATCCCAAGCTCAACATCAATTGAAATTGCGGAATCAAGGCTGGTGGCAAAAACAGGGCGATGACGAACAAGGTCAGGATAATGTTTGACCCGCGAACATAACGGCGAGAAATGGGGAAGGCGACAAATACGGCAGTGATGACATACACCAGCGTTGCAAAAAATGTGTAAAGCAACGTATTGGTCAAATAACGGGGGAAGTTGGCTTTATTCCAGGCTTCCACAAAATTCTGAAAATTTAAGCCCTGGGAAATTGCCACAGCATTTTTCATGAACTCCGGCATGGTTTTCAAGGATGTGTTTACCAGCATTAGCAGTGGGCCAGCATATAAGGCGGCGAAGATCAGCAGAACCGCATAAGAACCGATCTTGCCCCAAGGGACGCGTTTCCTGGATTTCTTGTTTTCGACAGGCATATTTTTGGCATTCAGTGTTACGTTCATCCCATGATCCTCTTTTCTCTTCGGTTCAGAATGGTCTGTGTAACCATACCCAAAACAAGGACAAGCAAGAACAAAATGATGGAAGCAGCCGCAGCGTAGCCTTGTCGGAAGGAACTGGTTACACTACCCGAAGTCTGACCAAAACCGGTTGCGTAAATCAAATAACCCAAAACCTGTGTGCCGTTACGGTAGCCAAGCAGCACCAGGAACAATTGCCAGGCTTGAAGAGAACCAATGATGTTCAGCAGCAGATTGGTGTTGACACTGGGGGTAAGCAGCGGCCAGGTAACATTGCGAAACACCTGCCAGGAAGAAGCGCCATCTATGCGGGCTGCCTCGTAAATTTCGTCAGGGATGGTTTGAAGACCAGCCAGGAAGATGACCATGGTCGTGCCCATATTGGCCCAGATCTGGATCACAATGACCCAGGCAAACGCCTCCGTTGGCTGTCCGCCAAGGAATTCGGAATTTGCTCCCAGAAACTCAAATATTTTTGCGACCGGGCCACCCAGGGGATAAAGGAAAAGTGACCAGATCAGCCCCTGGATCACTGCCCCAAGAATGACTGGCATAAAATATAGCGTTCGGAAGAAATTTGTGCCCTTCAGCTTCTGGTTAAGCAGGACAGCAATGAGCAAGCCCAGTGCAAATTGGATGGTTGTGACAAAGAAACAGAAAATCAGTGTTCTGAAAAGAGCGGCATAATTATCGATCGAGGCTTGCCCCATCACGAGGAATTCTTTGTAATTATTCAGCCCTACCCAGCTAACTGGCGCACCCTTGATGCCTGTCGCGTCGGTGAACGAGAAAACACTTGTGGCAATTGAAGGCCCCAGAGCGATCAGGAAGTAGATCAGCAATCCTGGCAAGAGAAGTAGATAGGGAGCTAACCTTTGCCGCCCGCGTCCAAAATAATAACCCATCATGAACCACCTCCAAAATGAACAGGTGAGGGCAGGCTTCTCGCCGCAGGGCGAGAAGCCTGCAAAATATTGGCGGTATTCTTACTTGTTTGCGTCTAATCCAGACTGCAGATCCGCCTGGACCTTGTCGGCAAGGGTTTGGGCATCGTCATAGGTACCGAACGGTTTGAAGTAGGAAGCAAAAGGATTGGCATATTGACCAGCACCTTTGGGGGAAACCCAGTATTGCTCATAACCAACGCGGAAATTGGCGAGATAGGAGGCTGTTTCCGCACCGATCTTGGTATCGAGGGTGGCGTTTGGCTGGGTGGGAATGAAACCAACTGCATTGGCAAAGGCCTGATAATTGGCTGGGTCGGAGAACTCGGTCAAATATAGAATGGCAGCATCTTTGTTGGCAGTTTTTTCTGCAATTGCCCAGCCCTGGTCGTATTTACCAAACAGGTATTTGTTGTCTTCGGGGTTATCGCTGCCAGGGAAGGGGATGTACCCCCACTCAAAAGCGGGTTCAGCCGTTTCAATGGCACTGGCGTACCAGGTTCCTCCGGGGAACATGGCCACAGCGCCCGAGGCGAACCGGCCAGGAGCAGCATCACCAGCGATACCACTGGCGCCAGCTTCCATCATGTCCTGGGCGTAAACTTTCATCTTTTCCCACATTTCAAGGGATTTCGCATCGTTCCATTTGATCGTGCCAGTCCACAAGCCCTCAACCAGAGCAGCTTGATCCGGATAGATGGAACCTGTTAAACCGTAGGCGCCGACGAAGATCGGCCAGCCATCTTTTCCACCGGCTGTCATGCATGGGATATTGGCAGCTTTGAACGTTTCGCAGGCAGTGACCAATTCGCCCCAGGTGGTGGGAATTGCAACGTTATTGGCAGCAAAAAGGTCCTTGTTGACATAGATGCCGCTATAGGAAACGCGCCCAAGGTTGACTGCATAAACCTTGCCATTGTAACTGCCGGCATCAGTGATCGCTGCTTCGTCATAATTCTTGATGAATGGTTGCCCAGAAATATCCATCAGGTAGCCGGCTTCGATCAGGGTTTGCCAGTTCGGAGGATCAACATTCTTCATGTAGGGTTGCGCTGCATTGGCAAAACCAAAGATATCGACCACATCCACATCGTTGGCAGTCAACCGGGTCTGGGTGACTGTACTGAGGTCATTGGCATTCACAACCGACATATCGACAGTGATATTCGGATGGCGGGCTGTGAACTCATCATTGAATTTGGTCATGAAATCGACCATGGGGGGATTCTGGTGAATAAGGACCTTTAGGGTCACCTTTGCAGGGCCTTGACTATCGTCAGCTGGCGCAGCAGGTGCTGCACAGGCGCTTATCACAAGAGCCATTACGAGTAGTGCAGCCATTGTAAACAAGAAAGTTTTACGCATCTTCTTTTCTCCTCAATAGATCTGAATTTAATAGTAGAAGCGAATACGAGAGGATCCGAAAGCTGGGTTCAATTCGGTTGGCTCACCTCCTTCTTGACAGATAACAAAGGATTCACCTTCTTATTTCTTTACGGGACGATAAAGGGGGGATTGGGAAAAATGGAAACGCTTTCAGTAATATAGTCATATTTGTTGATTACTAATGGTAGCGCTTTCATTTATAATAGCAATATTCAAGCTTGTTGTCAATACCTTTTGCTGGATTTATTCGTGAAATTTTTGAAATAGCTGTAATAATTAGTGATAAAAGGTCTTTTTTTGAAAGCGTTTTCGTACTATAATTGAAAAGACATGAGGACGATGATGGGTCAGAAAAAGAGCATTACGATTCAGGATATCGCAGAGCAGGCCAAGGTTTCCATTAGTACTGTGTCGCGAGTGTTAAATGGCACGGCCCCTGTGGCTGATGCAACGCGTGAACGTATTTTGCATATCATTGCTGAAAAGGGTTACATGCCTAATCTGTTTGCGCAGGGCTTGGCTGGGGGGCAATCCAAGACAATCGGTGTCCTCACACAATTGATCGGCAGTCCTTTCTTTGATGTGATTTTACGAGGCATATTAAAAGGAATTGATGGCACTGGTTATTCCCCCTTGTTTGCTGATGGCGGTTGGGATGCCGAGAAAGATGAGTTGGCCCTGAATATGTTCATCCAACGTCAGGTGGATGGCTTGATCTTGCTGGATGGACACACGCCCGAGAATGAATTACGAGAAGTTGCCAAGCAAATTCCGATGATCATTGTCGGGCGTGTGGTTCCGGGCCTCGAATCACAATGTCTTCCTTTTGATGATTTTGAGGCTGCCCGTAAGGCTACCCAATATTTGATCGAGTGCGGTCATCGTCGAATTGCTCACATCATGGGTATGGAATATCATCATGATGCAATTGAAAGACGGGATGGTTATCTGGCAGCTTTAAAAGAAGCAGGTATTGTTCCCAATCATGATTTGATCATTGAGGGTGATTTTACCGAGCCTTCTGGTGTGATGGCGGTTGAAATGTTGTTGATGCGCGGCAATGTGTTCAGTGCGATCTTTGCCGCCAATGACCAGATGGCCTATGGCGCGCGCCTGGCTTTATATCGCCGTGGAATGCGGGTTCCAGAAGATGTTTCCATCGTTGGCTTTGATGATCAGGGGCCTTCTGCTTATATGATCCCGCCTTTATCCTCTATCCGCCGAACACCATTGGAGATCGGGGAAGCTGTTGGCCAGGCTTTGGTGCAAATGATGCAAGGCAAGCCCATTCAATTGCCGGAGTTTCATTCCACATTGATGACAAGGGAATCGGTCATTCGGAAATTTTAGATATCCGTTTGCATTGTGGTGGATTGAGAGAACCGTGAATTTGGATATCCGGATTTTGCTTTTCTGCTGGAACAGCAAAATGATCGAGGAGAGGGGGAGTTCTTTTGAGGGAAATTGATGCAGAGATAGCCAAGGATGCATGAAGAACAAGCGTGCAGCCTGATGCCTTTTATAGAGACAATCCTGATATTGGATTGTCTCTTTTTCATGGGTGGCTGTCTGCTAGTTCATTCTTCCTGAATTGATGCTCCGCAGCCAGTGCTTCCGTGAGCGTTTCCTGCGCAGCTCGGTTTGCTTTACTGAAATGGAAGATGGTTTACAGGGGGCGTTTGTGCCGCCTGGCCTCGTCAATATGTATGGCGATCTGCATGTGATGGTAAAAGCCCGGCCTTTTTTCCTATCGATGGTATGATTCTTACAGGCAGGTCAAATGGATGCAAAGGAGATGTGATTATTAATGAAGAAAGTACCGATCCTTATTGATTGTGATACGGGGACAGATGATGCCATCGCGATCGTTGCGGCGCTGTATTCGCCAGCTTTTGATGTCCGGGCAATAACGACTGTAGAGGGCAATGTTGCCCTGAAATACACCAGTCAAAACACGCTAAACCTGGTGCGCTACCTGGGTTTTGACACCAGGGTTGCTGTGGGTGCACCGAAGCCGATCCTTGGCGAAGTGACCCATTCCGAGAGCGCCACCCATGGTAACACGGGTATGGGAACGGTGGTGCTGCCGCAAGCTGAAGGCGGTTTTTATGAGAAGAACGCAGTAGAAACCATCATCGAAGAAGCCCGCGCTTTGCAGGGTGAGCTGGTTTTGGTGCCCATTGGGCCGATGACCAATATTGCCCATACTATCATGGTGTATCCAGAACTTGCAAACCTGGTTAAGCAAATCGTCTTCATGGGCGGGGCTATGCGCGGTGGAAACATGACCACTACTGCGGAGTTTAATGCCTGGGCTGATCCGGAAGCGTTAAGTATTGTGCTCAACAGCGGAATACCATGCAAAATGATTGGCCTGGATGTGACGGAAAGGGCGATCCTGAACCAGGAGGATGCGGATGATTTTCGCAAGTTGGGTACAAAAGCCGGCCTGGTGGTTGCTGATCTTCTGGATTTCATGCTTGCCCGGGTGAAAAGGGGAGGCGAGGATGTGGTGATGCATGATGGGCTTGCGGTCGCGGTTGCTGCCGAGCCTGAAATTGTCAAAACGCAAAGTTTTTATGTGGATTGTGAATGCCGGGGAACCTACACAAGAGGGCATACCTATGTGGCCACCAATGAGCTCTATTTTAAGAAAGGTGAACGTGTGGAGCTTTGTGAGGTGGCGATAGAGGTTGATCTTCTCCGGTTGAAGCGTTTTCTGAAAGATGCCATTGCCAACAGCAAAAAGTGACGCCATTACGGGGCTGACCCCAACAGGATTTGTTATTGCTTCAGGAGGTGACTTGTGAACAAGAATCAAATTGCCCAAAATATTGCCAGAGAGACCATCAGTGAACTACATGGTTTTGTCAGAGTTGGCATGAGCGAGAAGGAGATTGAAACCAAAGCGCTGGAGCTGATGACAAAAAAAGGCTCAAATTCCTGGTGGTATCACGGAATCGGGGCGCTTGTGCTGTTGGGCAAACGGTCCATTCTATCCATGTCCGGGCGCGATTACTTTGCCAGCGAGGAGAATTGCGTTTCCGCGAATGATCTTATTACGATTGATCTTGCTCCAACTGTTGACGGCTTTTGGGGGGATTATGCCCGCACGCTGTTTGTTGAGGAAGGAAGGGTTGCAGAAGAGGACGCCCCGCAAAGCCCGCTTTTTCGCCAGGGTTTGGAAGCCGAGCTTTACCTGCACAATCAGTTGATGGAATGCGCCACGCCGGAAATGACCTATGAAGAATTGTTTTTCAAGATGAATGCGGAGATTCGTTCGCTGGGTTTTGAAAACCTCGATGTCCATGGAAATCTTGGGCATTCGGTCGAAATTCAGGAGTTTGACCGGATTTACATCGAACAGGGCAGCCTTCTTTCATTTAAAAAGGTGGGAAAGCCTTTTACTTTTGAACCGCACATCCGGCTTATTGGCGGAACGTTCGGGTTCAAGCGTGAGAATATTTACTATTTTGACGCGCAAGGGTTCTTGCAGTTGTTATGACCGCATGACCTTTTCGACTTCCTCTTGTGAAACTGCTCCGGCCCTTGCCCCGAGCTTCCCAACACAGATTGACGCCGCCGCGTTTGCAAATTCGGCGGCGTATCGTATCCCTTTATCCTGCGAGAGCGCAAAGAGAAAGCTGCTGCAAAAAGTATCGCCTGCGCCGGTAACATCTACCACCTCAACATCGTAAGCTGGTGAATGGAAGGTCTCGGACTGCGTGTAGATGACGCAGCCCCTGGCGGCCAGGGTGACAATGACCAGCTCAAGCCCATAAGATAAAAGGCGCTGTGCGGCAGCATGGTCATCGAGCGGGCCGCGGTAGCTGTCAAAGCCAACCTCGTTAAAGAACGCGATGTCAAGCCGCTTGAAGCGTTCTTCATTGCCGTCCTTGATGTAGTCAACGTCCAGGTCAAATACCAGCCTGGCCCCATTTTTCCGGCAGTGGTCAATGATGTCATCGCTGTTCATGTCCGCACATCTGAGGGCGCAAATTTCTGTGGGGGTAGTGTAGATGAAATCAGCACCGGCGAGAATGGACAGTTGTTCTTTGGTGATGTTGATGGTTTCAATTCCAAGCCTGGGTATGAATATGGTGTTTTCGTCACCAACAAGGAAGATCATGGTTTTTGAATCGGCAAGGCTGTCGTCAAAGATGACCAGCGAGGTGTCAACCCCGCTCTTTTCCAGATCGTCAAGGAGGTATCTGGTTATTGCACCGCTATTCAAAGCTGAAAGGAATTTGACCTTCATCCCAAGGGCAGCTGACACACAAGCTGCATTGGCAATCATCCCGCCTGGAACTGCCGGCAGGGCGTCAACCAGGGCTTTATCGTTGATGGTTGGCCAATAATCGGCCCGGTAGTACTCGTCAAGTGCAACATCGCCGATGAAAACACAGTATTTTGCGTCCACAAAACGCCTCCGCTTTTGTTTGTCGATGGAAGGATCGAAGGTTTTTGGGATTTATCTTTCCTGCCTGACACGCCGCTTCCCAAAAACCAAGACCGTAGCTTGCCAGTAATGTTACATGGGTTTTGCGCAAAGTCAAGGATGTGCAGCTATGAGGCCATGCTTTCTCAAAGTTAATTTTCCATTTGCTTCTTTTATTGATGGCACGAGGCCGGACGAAAGACGGTCTGTGCATCATCGGGGTTTATTCACTCCACGTTTCTTTTCCTCCCCCGGCTTATGAAGTCTGATCTACAAATCCAATCCGTGCCGGGGGAGGAATCCATTATCATCTGTATTTTGCATCTACTTTGGTCTGGATGACCTTCACTGTTTTGGAAAATCGTAAATGTCAAGCTTTCTTGAGAATGCCATGGCTATGAGCCGCTGCACATGTGCGTGAGGATGGGTGAGTTGTTGCATTTGGTCTTTCTGATAATGTATTTCTTGACTGTGAACACTCAACTCTGTATACTAGATGCATGTTCGTTTTGAGAAGTATCTCATCGAGCACAAATATCGGGAGTACATTCTTTTTATTCAATGATCAGGAGGAACGCAAATGGCACAAAAAAACAAGATTGACAAATTATCATTATTCTTAATTCCCATTGGTATTGCCGTTAATTTTATCGGCGGTCAGATAGCGCTTCTATTAAAGCTCCCGCTTTATCTGGATGCTATTGGTACAATCGTTGTCGGTGCACTTTGTGGATTTGTGCCCGGCATTATCGTTGGTCTGGTTTCGAATGTGCTTAACTCCATTTCGGATCCCATTACCCTGTTCTACGCTGTGCTGAACGTTTTGTTTGGTATTGCGGCCGCTTACCTTTCCAAGAGAGGCGTCTTCAAGAGCTTCTGGAAGACCCTGGTCAGCGCCCTGCTGTTTGCTTTCATTGGCGGCGGTCTTGGTTCGCTGATGACCTGGGTCCTGTACGGGTTTGACTTTGGCACTGGTGTTTCGTCTGTCTTTGCCATTCCGCTGCATGAAGCGCTCGGTCTGCCGAAGTTCCTTTCCCAGTTCATTGCCGAATTTGGAATTGATATCTTCGACAAGGTTTTGACGGTGATTGCCGCCTTTGCTGTTTTGAAATCCATTCCGACCCGCTTCCTTGCCAAATTGCCGTTGGGCAGGATCTATATTAAGGATGAAGACCTCGCACTTGACGAAGAAGACGAGGAATAAGCCGGGCGGAAACCAGCCGGGGTGCAGCAGTTTGCATTCACAAAAGACACGGGCGTAGGAAATGCACAGTTTCTTTGGAAACAAACGTGGTGCGTAGTAGAAAGGGGGGTGTTTTTG
>JAGVAB010000027.1 GCA_020060485.1 Anaerolineales bacterium | reverse complement strand
GATGCAGCTTTCGAACAGTTCCATCTGCTTGTTGGCATCATCGTCATGCACCAGTTTCAGGGTGGCATAGCCGAGTTCCTCTGCCTTCTTGGCCGCGATCTCCTGCATGGCGCCGAAGAACGGGTTCTCAACCGGCGGTACGATCACGCAGATCAATTTCTTCCCGCCATCAGCGGCTGCCGGTTGATCCGTGGAAGCCGCAGGCTTGCAGGCGCTCAGCAGCATGCCCACAACTGTGAGCAAAGTCAGGAATACAACGAACTTCTTTTTAGACATGAACTTCTCCTCATTGATTTAAGTGTGAAATGGACAATATGAACTTTGGACCGAAAAGCTCAAAATATGTTAATACCCATCTCCTTTCCGGGGGTCTCAATGGTCCCCCAAAATACGGTCGTCTATTTGATGTCCTGCTGTTGTTGCAGCGCAATGCGTTCCTGCATTCGCGCCTGGGCTTGGTCAATGATCACAGCAAATACGATTACCGCGCCCTTGATCACTTTCTGCCAGAAAGAGGATACTCCCAGCATCACCAGACCATCTCCAAGCACACCAATCACAAAAGCGCCGATCAGCGTTCCGCCAATGCCGCCCCGGCCGCCAGCCAACGAGGTGCCGCCCAGCACAACCGCGGCAATGGCATTCAATTCAAAGGTTTCGCCTGTGGCTGGATGCGCCGCCACCAACTGCGATGCAATGATCAACCCCACCATGGCCGCACAAAAACCGCTGATGCTGTAAACAATGACTTTGGTGAGGTTGATGCGTACACCCGAAAGCTCCGCAGAGCGTTCATTGCCACCAATGGCATACACATGCCTGCCAAACGGAAAACGGCTGGTCACAATATAAGCCACCAGGGCAAACAGAACCATGATCCAGACTGAGTAATTGATCCCCAGAAGGTTGCCCGATCCCAGAAGTTCAAAACCGGTATTGCCATACTCCGGCCGGCCAATGATGTTGGCAAAGGTGTACCCGTTATTGCGCAGGCCGGCAAAGCCGCGCGCCACATACAACATTCCCAAGGTGGCAATGAAGGGGGCCACATTGAAGCGGGTAATGACGAAACCGCTGACCGCCCCCATCAATGTGCCGGCCGCCAGCGAAAGAACAATGATCATCCAGGTATGCGGATAAACGATGACGCCAAGCTGTGGGAGCTGAATGCCTTCATTGATCAAACCGCCGGCGATCATGGCAGTCAGGCCCACGATCGAGCCAACCGAAAGATCGATGCCACCAGTCAAAATGATGAAAGTCATCCCAATCGCCAGTAATGCGTTGATGGCCACATGTTTGGACATGATCACAAGATTCTCGGAACTCAAGAATTGTGGTGAGAGCATCGTAAAAACAATCATGACGAGGATCAGGGCAATAAATGCCCGTCCACGCAATAGAAATTGCTGTACATCTGTTTTGCTGATATGGCTAAGCTTCCATTGAAGTGTTTTCATTCTAGTTTGCTGCTCCATGAAGGTTTCCTCCGTTTGATGGGCCATGACCAATTGCAGATGCCGCAACCAGTTTTTCTTCCGTAGCCTCTGAATGTGAAAATTCTCCTGTTACTGCGCCTTTAGACATGACCAGAATACGGTCAGACATCGCCAGGATTTCCTTAAGCTCCGACGAGACAAAGATCACGCCAAACATCTCGGAAGCCAATCTGTTCATGATCTCAAAGATCTCTGATTTCGCCCCCACATCAATCCCGCGGGTTGGTTCATCCAGCAGCAATACCTTTGGCTGAGTCAGTAACCCCTTGGCCACCACCACTTTTTGCTGATTTCCGCCGCTGAGAGCCGTAATTGGCTGGTGAATATTGGCCACACGGATCGATAATTCCTGCACTTTCTGGTCTGTGGCCGATCTCTGCGCTTTGCGGGCCAGAAAGATTCCCTTGAGGTAATTTTTAAGGCTGGCCAGCAGCATGTTGTCCATCACAGAAAGCGTAGGCACCAGGCCAAACCGCTGGCGGTCTTCGGGCACCAGCACAAAGCCTTCCTGGATCCGGCCCTGAACGGTTCTTGAATCCACCAGTGCTTCGTTCAGCCACACCTTGCCGGTAGCCTGCGTGTGCATTCCTGCCAGGCAGTCCACCAGGTCAGAGCGCCCGGCACCCATCAACCCGTAAAACCCCAGGATTTCCCCTTCCCGAAGTTCGAAAGAAACATGGTCCAAAACATACCCGCCCCCGGCGCGCGGCAGACATAAATCCTCGACCTTCAGCAACACCTTGCCTAAAGGGCGCTCCTTGCGCGTAAACAGCGCAGCAGGGTCACGCCCCACCATTTTCCCAATCAACCAGGGCACATTCACATTGCATGCTTCTTCCTCGGCTACTTTTTGCCCATCACGCAAAACCGTGATGTGATCGCCGATTTGCAGCAATTCTTCCAGTTTGTGGGAAATATAGATGATAGCGACGCCATGATTTTTCAGTTCACGAATGACACGAAACAGGACTTCCACTTCAGCCGCGCTGAGAGCGGATGTCGGCTCGTCCATGATCAGAATACGCACATCCTGCGCCAAGGCTTTGGCGATCTCCACGATCTGCTGCTGCCCGATGCGCAGATCCCCCACCAGAACATACGGATCGATCTTTTGCTCCAGGCGCTTTACAAGCTCCACGGCGTTCTTTTTTTGCTGTTTATGATCAATCAGCCCGTTTCGCCGGATTTCACGCGCCAGATAAACATTGTCCACAACGCTTAAGTTGGCACACAAGTTTAATTCCTGGTAAATGATGCCAATCCCCAAACGGGTGGCGTCCAGCGGCGAATGCAGGTGGATTTCCTGTCCATCCAGCAGGATTCTCCCCTGAGTAGGCTGTTCTACCCCGGCCAGGATCTTCATCAAGGTGGACTTGCCCGCGCCATTTTCACCGATGAGAACATTGACCTTACCTTCATATACATTAAAGGTAACCTCATCCAGCGCCTTTGTCCCCGGAAAGACCTTGGTAATGTTTTCAGCCCTCAATATGATCTCGCCCATGTCAGGTGGATTAGCGGTACCAGCATAGGCTACGGGATTCGTTTCAAGCATCGGCTATTCTCCCAACTGCATTTCAACCGGCACAATTCGAATTTCTTTCAGATCAATCTGGATCAAGTTAAAGGTGCGAATATTGAAAGCCCCCTTGAAACTGATCGACTTTCCAATCAGATCATCTTTATTGATTGGGCCGAGCACATCAGCCAGAACTCGCTTGTTGATCTCGGATGCCACCTTGCCATATTCTGTCTGTTCCCGAAAATCACCAAAAGTGATGAACCCAACTGCATCCCGCACAGAGCTTTCATCACTGGGAATACGCGCACCAATATACATTAACACCTTGATCGGCCCATCATATCCATCCAGCTGTACTTCCGCCGTGCCCAGACTGGTCGCGGTATTCACAGCAACGATCTTGCCAGTTCCTTTGACCATGTAGACATGCGCCTCACCCACGGTGATCAACCCATAGGTATTGGCAATTCCGGTTAAGTCATCCTTGGCGGCAGTAGAATTCTCATCCAGATCAATTTCTTCAAGGATTTTGTAAAGATCGACGCCCTTTTCCTCAAAAGCTGGCAGCAATCTGGAATTCCAGATCCCGTCCACATAGGCAACAGGGTCAAAGGTTTCACTCAGGATTGCCTTTTCAACATCCTCGATCTTGACCACAGTGAAACCATAACGGCCTGTCAGCCAAAGGAAGATGATCCCGGCCAAAATGAATACAATGGTGAGTATTTTTTTTCTCATGCTTTCATCCTTGTTTTGATTGATACAGAACTTTTTGGACAGCTGACTGCCAGCCTGCCAGCAAGTTATTCAGACGCACGATATCCATTGAGGACTTGTATTCTACATAATTGAAGGGGAGACTCTGTAAATCTTCCAAAGAAGCGTACACTTTCAATCCAAGACCGCCACTGAAGACCGCCCCAAGTGCGGAAAGTTCCGGAGTTTGGGCAGCCCGAACAGTCAATTGATTCAGGTCAGCCACAAACTGCATCAGGAATGAATTGCGCACAGCCCCGCCATCGGCATGCACCATCTTCAGATCAACACCGGCATCCTGTCCCATGGCATTGAGGACATCGGTCACGATATAGGCGATCGATTCCAGGCCGGCGCGCACAATATGAGCGCGGGTTGTGTAGGGTGTAATGCCCAGAATGGCCGCCCTGGCATCCGCCCGCCAATACGGAGCACTGAGCCCCACAAAGGCAGGGATGAAATAGACGCCGCCATTATCGGCTACCGAAAGCGCCAACGTTTCTGTTTCAGCCGGATCACTGATCAACTGCGCCTGATCCCTCATCCAGGAGATGGTGGCTCCAGTGAAGTTAATGATCCCCTCAAAAGCATAGGTTGGCTGTCCGTGCAGCACCCATCCCAGGGCTGTTACAGTGCCGGCTGAAGACAACCGTTTCTCATGACCAATGTTCAAAAGAACCGATGAACCGGTGCCAAAGGTAACCTTGGCACTTCCCGGCGTAAAACAGCGCTGGGCAAACAAAGCCGCTTGCGAATCGCCCATCACCCCGCAAATCGGGATGCGCCGGTTCAGCACGCCCCCCAGATCTGTGTCGCCGTACCAGGCCGCACTCTCGCGCACATCGGGTAATTCACCCAGGGTGACTTCAAACACATCGCATAGCTCCTGACTCCAGGCCAGTTTTTCAATATCGTAAAACAAGGTTCGGGAAGCGTTGGTGTGGTCTGTGGCGTAGACCTCGCCGCCTGTCAGGCGATGCACCAGATAAGTATCGATGGTGCCAAATAAAGCCAAACCGTCTTTCAGGCGGGCATTCAGATCCGGCTGGGCATCCAGCAGCCAGCGCAACTTGGAGGCGGGAAAATAGGTGTCAATCCTCAAGCCGGTCAGTTGATGCACCCTCTCCCCATAACCAGCTTCAAGCAATTGATCACACAACCCGGCCCCCCGGCCGCATTGCCAGACGATGGCATTGTGCAGGGGCTTTCCGGTCTCCCGGTCAAAGACCACGAAGGTCTCCCGCTGATTGGTGATGCTCAAAGCCAGCAATTCATCCCACTGATGCGTATGGCGTGAAAGTAAAGTGGAAGCCGACTGCAAGACATTCTGGAAAATCTCCTCGGCATCATGTTCCACCCAGCCAGGCCGTGGATAGATCTGGCGGTGCGAAAGCGATTCCTGGTCCAACAAATTGCCATCCAAAGTGAAAAGCATGGCCTTGGTGGCAGAAGTACTCTGATCAATGGCTAGAAAAAGACCTGATGGACGTGTCATCATTTTCATCCCTCTTCCAAAAGATTCAAGGCTGTCTCAAAAAGACCTTGCGCTGAAATTCCATAGTGCTTGAAAATCTCTGCCTGGCTGCCGGTTACAGTATGCTCGTCGGGAATGCCAACGATGCGCATGGGACGAAAGAGCCTGCTTTGCATCAAGAAAGAAGCCACCCGGCTGCCCAATCCGCCATTCACGCTGTGTTCCTCAACGGTGATCACCACTCGCGAGCGGTCGGCAGCCTGACGCACTGCCTCTGCATCGAAAGGCCGGATGGTATGCATGCTCAATACGCAGCTTGTGAAACCTCTTTCATTTAATAGCTGGCTGGCAAGCAATGCCGGTGCAACGGTTTCACCGCAGGCAATCAAGGCCACATCATATTGCCCGCGCTGGCGGGTCAACTGGATGGCTTTGCCAATCTGGAACGAAGCTTTGGCATCATGCAGGTGCGGCATGGCCTTTTTACCGAAGCGGATATAAACTGGCCGGGGATGGTAAAAAGATGCCCGAATGGCCTCCCGGGTTTCAAAATTATCGGCTGGGGCAATAATGTCGATATTATTAATGGCTTGCAAAGCTGCGAAATCATGCAAAGAATGGTGTGTGGTGCCCAGGGCACCATAACTCACCCCGGCGCTGATTCCAATCACCTTGACGGGTTGGTCGGAATAAGCCACATCGTTCTTGATCTGCTCCAAGGCACGGGCCGTCAGGAAACAGGCCGGGGAAACAGCAAACACCTTCTTTCCAGCTGCTGCCAGCCCGGCAGCAACGCCAACCAGGTTTTGCTCGGCGATGCCAATCTCCACCAACTGATCGGGGAATTGCTCGCCAAAAGATGTGATGCGCCCGGAACCGCGCGAATCACTGGTGATGACCAGAAGATCAGGGTCACCGGCCGCCAGCTCCAGCAAGGTCTGGGAAAATATATCCAGGTTGGCTTTGCCCATTTCCAGATCAGAAAGGCCCATAAGTTTTCTCCAGGTCCTGCTCTGCCTGATCCAGCTCCTGCAGCGCAGCCGCATATTCTTCATCTGTGGGAACCCGATGATGCCACTTGACGTTATCTTCCATGAAACTGATCCCCTTGCCCTTGATGGTATGAGCCAGGATCAAATTCGGTTTGCCAGTTTCAAAGGGCAGACCATCTAAAAGAATTGCCAGGGCAGCCACATCATTGCCATCCACATGACGGATGGCATAGCCGAAGGCACTGAATTTTTCCTCCAGCGGCTCCATAGCCATGATATCTTCCGTTCGGCCACTGATCTGTAGCGTATTACGGTCCACAATGGCCGTAAGATTGTCCAGATGATAATGGGCTGCCGCCGCTGAAGCCTCCCAGATGGAGCCCTCGGCCAGCTCACCATCCCCCATCAAGGTAAAGATGCGGTCATTGCGTCCAGTTTTTTTGGCGGCCAGGGCCATGCCCAGGGCGAAAGCCAGACCATGCCCCAGGGCGCCTGTATTCTGCTCAATGCCCGGAACGCTGCGGGTCGGGTGACCGATAAAATCCGAACCATATTTTTCCAGCGTATCCAGCGCCTCCAGCGAGAAAAAGCCCTGGTCCGCAAGGACTGCGTACAAAGCCTCCACCGAATGACCCTTGCTATGAATATAATGATCTCGTTCCACCAAAGAGAAATTTTGAGGGCTGATATTCATGGTGTGATTGTAGAGCGTATTGAGAATATCCACACAGGACAAACTGCCGCCAGTGTGACCAGCCCTGGCTTGATAGATCATACGCAGGACGAGTTTGCGATACAGGATGGATTTGCGTTCGAGCACCCTGTGATTTTCAAGAGAAAGTTGATTGGTTGAATCTGCGATTAGCATTGAATAATTATCCACCTATTCGTTATTTATTCACTTTGTGCTATAATACACAAAGTGAAATAAGAATGCAATAAAAAACGAATATTTATTCTCTGTCTATTTTTTATTCACAAGGAAATCGGATGCTGCGAATAGACGAACTTCGACTGATCACCCGGGTAGCACGAATGTATTACGAATGGAATATGCGCCAATCAGAAATCGCCAGCCAGTTGGAACTCTCACAGGCAACGGTTTCGCGGCTGCTTAATCGCGCCAGAGAAGAAGGGGTCATCCGCATTTCCGTTCACATCCCCCAGGGCGTGCACACCGAACTGGAAGAAACCCTGGTCAGGAAATATGGATTGCGGGATGCCATTGTGGTGGATTGCGTGGACGATGATGAAAAAATGATCCTGCGTGATCTGGGCGCCTCAACCGCCTATTACATCGAGTCGGCCATCCGGCCCAATGAGGTGATCGGTATTTCGTCCTGGAGTTCCACCCTGCTGGCCATGGTGGATACCCTGCACCCCCTGCCCCGCAAACCGGGGGTGAAAGTGGTGCAAATTCTGGGCGGTGTCGGCAACCCGTCTGCTGAAGCCCATGCCACACGCCTGACCTCGCGTATGGCACAATTGGTGAACGGCGATCCCGTCTACCTGCCCATCTCTGGTGTGCTGGCCAGCGAAGCAGCCCGCGATATCCTTATGGCCGACCAGGCTGCGCAACAGGCATTGCAGCTTTTTGATCATGTTACCACCGCCCTGGTTGGCATCGGCGCGGTGGAACCCTCTCCCCTATTGGCACAGAGCGGAAATATTTTCTCCCCACAGGAAATGGATTTGTTGCGCAAAGCGCACGCTGTGGGAGACATCCTGATGCGCTTCTTTGACGAGAATGGAAAACTGGTGGAAACCGGACTTGAGAAACGGGTGATCTCCATGACCCTCGAACAATTGAGCAAGGTCGGGCGGGCAGTCGGAGTGGCGGGCGGCTCACGCAAATATGCGGGCATCCTGGGTGCACTGCGCGGCCGCTGGATCAATATCCTGGTCACCGATCACTTCACTGCCAGACGCCTGGCGCAGGAATAGTTTTCAGCCAGGTAAAGATTATCAATGAACACACTCACCTTCTCAGGTGAACAGGAGCTCTACGCCCACCGCAAAAGTGGCTCTCTGGGAATTGCAGCGAAAAAGAAGTTTGCTGGGGGTGTTTTCAAAAGAGATTGCTGTTTTTAGGAGAATCCTCATGAAAATCACTGTGATCGGTGCTGGTTCCAGTTATACGCCGGAATTAATTCATGGGTTTATTAAACGGGCACCCAGCCTGCCAGTCAACGAGATCTGGCTGATGGATATCGATGCAGAGCGATTACAGATTGTTGGCAACTTTGCTGAACGCATGGCTGCTGCCAGCCATGCGCCTTTCAACATCATCAAAACCACATCGCTACAAGAAGCCATCCAGGGGTCATCCTATGTCATCACCCAGTTTCGGGTGGGCATGCTGGCCGCCCGCCGCGCAGATGAATACCTGGGCAAACGGCATGGCCTGATCGGCCAGGAAACCAATGGGGTGGGCGGCATGGCCAAGGCCCTGCGCACCATACCAGTTCTGCTCAATATCGCAGAAGAAATCCGGCGATCTGCGCCTGCTGCGGTGCTGGTCAACTTCACCAACCCATCCGGCCTGAACACAGAAGCGCTGATGCGGTATGCACCGGATGTTTGCAGTGTGGGCGTGTGCAACGGTCCGATCACCACCAAAATGCGCATCCTGGATTTTCTGGGCGAACTGCGGGGTGAAACAATTGAACCGCAACGCGGGTTTTTGGATACCATGGGATTGAATCATTTTGGCTGGTACCGGGGTTTTACCCTGGACGGCGAAGATATTTGGCCGGTGATCATGCAGAATTATCAGCAAATCGAGGAAGATCTGTGGGATGCCAAAACGATCGAGAATTTGGGCATGATCCCCAATTCCTACCTGCAATATTATTACTACACGCAAGACCGCATCCAGCGCCAGGCTGCCTGGCCGCCTTCGCGCGCAGAGACCGTGCAAACGATTGAAGAAACCCTGTTCAAACAATATGCCGACCCGCACCTGGTCAGCCTGCCGCCGGAACTGATGCAGCGCGGTGGAGCGTATTATTCCACTCTGGCCACTCAGTTGATCAATGCCCATTTCAATGACCTGCATGAGGTGCACATCGTCAACCGGCCCAACCAGGGTGCGGTGGAAGAATGGCCAGCAGACTGGGTGCTGGAGATGCCCTGTGTGGTCAATGCCAGCGGGTTCCACCCAATCAAGACCGAATCTTTGCCACCCGTCTGTTTTGGCCTGATGACCCAAATGAAGATGTACGAACTCCTGACCGTGGAAGCAGCCGTCAAGGGAGACCGCCGGGCGGCCTACCAGGCACTGCTCGCCAATCCCCTGGGGCCGGCAGCCGATCATGTCGAAGAAGTTTTGTTGGATCTCTTGCATACCAATCAACCCCACCTGCCACAGTTTTTTCCAGAGAGTGCGGTATGAGCCAATACATCCTCGGAGTCGATATTGGGGGAACCAAAAGTCACGCCAGCCTGTTCACCGTGGAGGGTCAGTTGGTTGGCATCGGGGTGGGAGGACAAGGCAACGCAGATGAGGTGGGCATCGAAGGATTCACCTCTGTCCTGCACGAGATCATCCAGCAAGCGATCGACAGCAGCAACATATCGATCGATGAGATCATTGGCACCGGGTTTGGCATTGCCGGATATGACTGGCCTTCTCAAAAGGCAAAGTTTGCACATGCCATCCAGGAATTAACTCTGAGGTGTCCCTTCCTGCTGGTGAATGATGCTGTTCTGGGGCTGCTGGCTGGCACCAGCCAGGGGTGGGGTATTGCCGTGGTCTCTGGTACAGGCTGTAATGCGCGCGGTCGTGACCAATCCGGCAACGAAGGCCGAGTCCTTGGCTATGGCATGCAATGGGGTGAAGGAGCCGGGGCCAGCGAAATTGTGCAACGCGCCTTACAGCATATTGGCTGGCAATGGACACAGTGCGGTCCTGAAACACGAATCACCAGCCTGTTTCTTGAAAAAATGAAAGTCCGCAATGTGGCTGATCTGCTGGAAGGCATCATCCTGGAAAAATACCAGGTTGACCCTGGATTGGCCCCCGAAATCTTCCGGCTGGCTGAAGAAGGGGATGCCGTGGCCAGGGAAATTGTGCTGTGGGCCGGGCAAAGCCTGGGAGATCTGGTGATGGGCGTGGCCCGCCAACTGCATTTGGCAGACCAGCCCTTCGAGGTCGTCATGCTGGGCAGTCTTTTCAAAGCTGACAAAGCCTTGATTCAGCCCATGCAGGAAACCGTGCTGGGCCAGGCCCCGCAGGCCATTTTCAAACGGCTGCATGTGCCCCCGGTTGCCGGAGCAGTTCTGCTTGGCTTTGAGGCTGCCGGTATATCCAGCAATGAGATGCGGAGCAGAGTGCTGTCTGCCATGAAAGACAGCCCATTGACCCACACCCATTCAGCGGTGTGATCCTTAACTTCATCATTTCTCCTCATTTAGTGCAAAAGCTGCCGAATTCTGGCAGCTTTTGTGGCTATGAATATCCAGCGCGCGCCTGAAGATCATTGAGGAAAAATTCATATGGCAAAACGCTTGACAGTTGGGACACTTCTTGCAACAATAGATATTCAATGAATAATTTTTCACCCCGCCCCACGCTGCCCGACACCTGGGCCGAGAAATCGCACTGCCCGATCTGCGGTATGATTCCCTTGTGGGTCATGCATCAAAAAGATGCGCCCGACGAGATGAATTGCCCGCGCTGCGGCACCGCTTTTCGCGTTGAAAACGCCGGACTGCATCTCTTCCTGACACAGACCCCGCCCGGTTATCAACAGGCCCTGGCAGAAAAATGGCTGCCGGCAAAAACCATCCGCGCTTTTACCAAACAGCATCCCTGGAAGCCCAACAGCCAGGCATCTGCCATTGTCTCGCCACAGATACCTGATGCCCCGCCTGCAACGCCTGAAGTCAGCCAATCCAATCCCGCCGAGCCAGCCGTGCTGCCAGAGCAGACCACCAGCAAACATACCCACCTGATCGCCAAAGCCAGGGAACTGCACGAACTGGGCAATTCACGTACCACGGTGCGCACCATCCTGATGGAAACAGAAGATGATCTCTCAATTGAAGAAATTGAAGATATTTTGAACGCTGCCTTTGAGGAGGTCGAGAAAAAGAATTCTGGCAAGAACCGTACCCTGATGATTGTCGGTGGCATCCTTGCTTTTCTGTGTCTGTGCGGCATCATGGTGGTAGTCATCGTCCGCAACCTGACGTCTTCGCTGGATCCCATCATGGAGTTGGATGACAGCCAGCCAGCCATCGGTCAATCCGAAACAAAACCCCAAACCGGTTTGAATATTCCCTTCCTGCCAGACAGCATCCAGCAACTGGCGCCCATTTTGGCCGGCGAAGCGCCTACCTTTCCCACTCCCCAGGTGGTGCAGGGGCCTGCCAGCAGCCAACGCTCGACCTGCCCGGTGAGTGCCGATCAGGCAGCCAGGTTATTTGGCGGCAAGGCCGCGGGCTGGACCCTGATCCCTGACCCACCAAGCTGGTACTCGGTATCACTGACCCCGCTGACCGTCACCGTACCTGCGGGTATGATTGGGCAAGTGATGGTGCTCGGCGATAATACCGGCAGTATGGAAACCATTTACGGCCCGGCCACTGTTCAAAACACCAACATGATCATCATCATGTGCGAATAAAACCTGTTTTTGTAAATCCCCCAAACAATCAACGCCCTTATTTGACCCGCATGGGCAGCCCGGCCACCAGGAAAAGCACCTCATCCGCTACCTGTGCCAGGCGCTGGTTGACGCGCCCCAGCACGTCGCGATAAGTCCGCCCCAAAGCATACGGCGGCACCAAACCCAATCCTACTTCGTTGGAAACCACAACCCACAGCGCCTGACTGCGTTGATAAGCCTCCAGGAGCGCGTCAATTTCAGCATCCATGGTGTGCTGAATTTCTGCCAGGCTGGCCGATTCTGGAAATGAGATCAACACATTGCTGGCAAGCAGGGTCACACAATCCAGCAAAACCACATCCACCTGCGCCGCTAACGGCAGCAAAACCTGGCCCACCTGGCGCGGCGCTTCCAGGGTTTGCCAATCTGGCGGGCGCTCCGCCCGGTGAGCAGCGATGCGTTCCTGCATCTCGGCGTCACCTGCTTCAGCCGTGGCAACATACAACACCCGCCCGCCGGTCTGGGCCGCCAGGTTTTGGGCATAAGTGGATTTCCCGCTCCTGGCCCCACCCAGGATCAATACCATCTTACCAGGCATGTTTCACTCCTCACTCCCCGCCATCTGCGGCGCTCGCGCATAGCGGAAGTCACAACACTGGCCGCCGCGAGCCAGGGTGGACTCCCGTTCCCAGCTGATCCCGGCCGGGAAATTGGCCGCCAGGGCATCATCCACCTGGCAGAAGATTTGCGCCAGTTCCGGCACACCGTAGGCAGCCAGCACATTCACATACAGGCAATCATGAATCTCAAAAGCGATCACCTGACCATCATCGACAAGATAGGTCATGTCCCAGGCAGGGGCAGGAAAAGCTGCCTTGTTGACCAAACGCACCGCCCTGCGCAGAACTGCAAAAGGATCGGGCACATGGTGTAAGAGGCGCATCACCAACCGGCCTTTACTCATCAGCACCTGCAGCAATAATTTCTGGACTTCCAGTAATGCACGCTGACGGTCGCCGCATTGCTCAACAAGCACCTGATACAATGCCAATGCCGGCAAAACATTCCGGTTGATATGCACCTGCACCCGTGGGTTGCGGAACAGCGGCCGGTGGATATACAACTCTTCATAGCGCTGTTGCACTCTGCCGGCCAGAAAAGCAGCTTCCACTTCCCCGTGCTTTTCCTGCAGGCCTTGCTGCACCGCCCGCAGCTGCGGGAAACGCAACTGGCGCAGCCAGCGCCTGCCCATCAGCCAGCCCATCAACAGGCCTGCCAGTGCGTAAACGCCGCGCACAATCCACTCAGACCGCTTGAAACGGCCAGCCTTCTTCTTCATTGATCCCATTACACTACCGGAGGCCAGGCAGCCACAAATCCCAAAAGCACGGCCAACTCTGCCAGTTCAATGACCATGCCCATCACGTCTCCGGTCACCCCTCCCAAACGGCGGCGAGCCAGCCCAAGCACTGCAAAAGCAACCAGAAGCGCCGCCAAAGCAGCCAGCATGCCGCGCAAGCCCAAAGCCAGGATCAAACCAAGGGGCAGAATGGCCGCACCCGCGTCAACCCGCCAGTGAAGGCCGGCTGCAAAGGCCGCCCCCAGCCCGCCAGGCCGGGCCTGCGGCTGGTGCGCCGCCAACAGCACCAACCAGCGCCCGACTGCCGCCGCCAAGGGAACAGCCAGCAACAAACCACCAGACAGCGCTGACAACAGAGCCACCTTCAACAGCAGGTGCAGGATCAAGCCCACCCCGCCAAAGGTACCCAAACGGGAGTCTTTCATGATCTCCAGCCGCCGCTCAGGACTGGCCGCAGCCAGCATGCCGTCACAACAATCCGCCAGGCCATCCAGATGCAGACCGCCGGTGAGCAAAACCCACAGTCCGGCGGCCAGCACCGCAGCAATCCAAGGAGAAAAGAAAGCCTCAGCCCCCCATTTAAAGGCAGCTACGACAATGCCGAGCAGAAAACCCACCAACGGATACCAGCCCGCTGACCGGCCCAGATCGTGCAATTCCACCTGATCCTCGGCCGGCACGGGAATAATGGTCAAGAAACTGAGCGCCAATCGTAATGTTTTCATGCCACCATTATAACTGTGGTTGTCGCACAGAACAAACATATTATGGTCTCTGGCGAGAATGGCTTGTCGCGCCGATTGACAAGCACATGTAAAATATGTATACTGGATACATGACCTAATTTCCTATCATAATAGTAGACAATAGGATCAACCATGAAACTTTCCAAACGCGGTGAATACGGCCTGAAAGCCATGCTCCATCTGGCAGACGCTTACCATGCCGCCCGCATGGTACCGATCCGGGATATTTCGCAAGCTGAACAAATCCCGCTCAAATATCTTGAACAGATCCTGCTCAGCCTGAAGAATGTCGGCCTGCTGCAAAGTAAGGTCGGGATCAGCGGCGGCTATTACCTGGCCCGGCCGCCAGCCGAGATCACCCTGGGGCAGATCACCCGCGTTCTGGACGGCCCACTGGCCCCCATCCGCTGCGTCAGCCAGACTGCCTACGAGCCGTGCAACTGCCCGGATGAAAAAACCTGCGGCCTGCGGCTGGTGATGCTGGATGTGCGTAACGCCATTGCTGCCATAATCGACCACACCACCCTGCAAGATGTACTTGACCGGAAAGAGCAAGCGGAGGCCGCCTCACCGCCTTTCAAAGAATAAAGAGCTGCCACAGAAAATCTTCCAATCATCGTTTGCCCCCATTGGGCATCACCTTTTCACCCAACAGGAGACCAGTTCATAATGGACTTGAATCATTTCTTGCTTTTCGTTTTGGTTGGCTTCATGGCCCAGATCATTGACGGCAGCCTGGGGATGGCGTATGGGGTCAGCTCCAATGCCCTGCTGTTGACCCTGGGTGTTGCGCCAGCCGCAGCCAGCGCCAGCGTACACACTGCCGAGGTTTTTACCACCCTGGTTTCCGGGGTTTCTCATCTTAAGCTGGGCAACGTAGACATGAGCCTAGTCAAAAAACTGGCCATTCCGGGAGTGCTGGGCGGTGTTCTGGGTGCGTACATCATCTCCAACGTGGACAGCCATCTGCTCAAACCCATTGTAGCAGTCTACTTGCTGCTAATGGGCGTGCGCATTCTGGTGCGCGCTTTCCGGAAGATCCAGGAACGCGACCCGGAAAGCTTCAAGGCTCTGCCTATGGGCATCCTCGGACTGGCAGGTGGCTTCTGTGATGCAGCCGGTGGCGGGGGTTGGGGACCAATCGTCACCACCACCCTCATCTCGCAAGGCACCGCCCCGCGCAAGAGTATCGGTTCAGTGAACCTGACGGAGTTCTTTGTAACTTTTGCCGAATCGATCACCTTTTTTTTGACCATTGGTCTGGTGCACTGGTCGATCATCGCCGGCCTGCTGGTGGGCGGAGTTTTCGCCGCCCCCCTGGGAGCCTACTTCACCAAACGCATCCCGATGAAACCAATGATGATTCTGGTTGGCTGTCTGATCATTCTGCTCAACGTGCGCACCCTGCTCCAGGTGTTTGGCATTCTCTAAACCGCAAACGCCCGGGCGGCATTTAAAGCGGCATCTGCTGGAAGACCTCCAGCAGCGCTGCCAGGTCGCGTATTACATAATCGGGGGTGAACTCCGAGCCTTGCAGATCTTCAAGGTTCGTCTCACCAGACAAAACCAGGACAGTGGTCAAACCCGCCTTGCCCAGGGCGATGTCGGTATACAGCCGGTCGCCGACCATGCCCAATTGATTAACAGCAAGACCAGTCTTGGCAAGCATCGCTTCGACAATAGGCAGGTGGGGTTTGCCGATAATCTGATCCGGCCGGCGGCCGGTGGAAGCTTCCACAAAGGCGATCATGGCGCCAATATCGGGCATATACCCGGCTTCCGTTGGGCAATTGAAATCCGGATGAGTAGCAACATAGGGTACCCCGGCGCGCACAAAATCACACAAATTCCACAGCTTTTGATAAGTCAGGGTAGTATCAAATCCCAGCACCACAAAATCGGGAGCGGAATCCACCAGCACAAAACCTTGGGAATGCATTTCGTTTTCCAGCGGCGGCGTGCCAACCACAAACAGCCTGGCACCCGGCTTCTGTTTTTTCAAGTAGATCGCCGTGGCTTCGCCCGAGGTGAAAATCCTATCCTGGCCGGCAGCAATCCCCAGACGCGTCAATTTTTCGGCATACTCAATACTGGAACGCGAAGAATTATTGGTCAGAAAGTAATACCCGATCCCGCGTTGCTCCAACATTTCCAGAAACGCCAAAGCCCCTGGCAGTAACTGATTCCCCAGGTAAATGGTTCCATCCATATCCAGTAAAAAACAGCGCACTGCCTTTAATTTTTCAAAATCCATAAAGAAAATGCGGGCGGGGACTGCCCATCAGGCGGCAGAGGAAGCCCGCTCCTCCTTTCCAAATTTGTTGGCAAAAAGCATATATATTGG
>JAGVAB010000113.1 GCA_020060485.1 Anaerolineales bacterium | reverse complement strand
TTAGTTCTTGATCGGGATGTGAACGCTGCCCGAAATATCCTTCAAAAAGCGTTCTACGCGCCTGGATCGGGCGTTCAAGACCTAACGTGGGCGGCTGCGTCGAGCGTGTCTTGAGGAGCTGTCGATTTTAAGCGACAGAGTGATCACTGGTCAATACAGCATCCCTGATCATTGCCACCCGGGACATGCAGCGTTTCTTTGAACTGACCGGTCATACTTTTCAATTGGTGGATGTGCCCTCAATGAACCAATCCTCACTCTGAGAGTGCACAGCGGAAACCGATAAAGCGTTCGGAACGGGCCTGGGGTTGGCGAAAAGTGCGATAGACCACGCGAATGCGGGCAAGGTTGGGTTCTTCCCACGAACCGCCGCGCAGGACGCGCTCGGTACCCTGCACCGGCCCGGGCGGGTTTTGCGATGGGGAGGAAAGATAGTAACGGGCATCATACCAGTCTGCCACCCATTCCACCACGTTGCCGGCCATGTCCAGCACGCCATACGGGCTGGCACCGTCCGGATAGCTGCCCACAGCAGATGTATCGCCAACATTTCGATTGAAATTGAGCAGGTTGGGACTGGGTGCGTTATTGCCCCAGGGATAGATGCGTTCATCTGTTCCGCGGGCTGCTTTTTCCCATTCCGCTTCGCTGGGCAGCCGCCGGCCAGCCCACGAACAATAGGTGGTCGCCTGTTCATGATTGACATAGATGACAGGATAATTGGCATAGGCCGGGTTGGTGTGGTAATCCGGCCGGGCATAAGAACCATTGGATACTGGCGGTGCGCAAACGCCTGCATCGACGCACAGGATATACTGGGCATTGGTCACTTCGGTGCGGTCGATCCAGTAGTCATCCAGCATGATCTCGTGCGCCGGGCTTTCTCCGCTGCTGCCTGTGCCAAAGCCCATAATGAACTTTCCAGCCGGGATGTGCACCAGCTCCATGCCGTCAATCTCGGAAAGGCGATTTGCAGGATGTTCATCGAAATCCGGTTCGGGTTCAGTGTCTGACGCGAGGGAGTCAAGTTCCTGGTCTGGTGTGGTGGGTGCAATACTTTCCTGCTGTGCGGCCGGCATTTCTGTCGTGGCAAGTTGGGTAAGGGCGGGGGTAAGCTCGTCAGCAATCACCGACGGATCGTTTTGTCGTGCGTAACGCAGGAAGAGAGTGGAACCGATCCATGCCACGATGACCAGAGTGAGCGACAGGATGGCGCCTGCCAATAATCCGGCCTTGACCCAGTTTGGCAGGTGGGCAAAACGCCATTTGGATGGCACCAGGACGTCGACCTCCCCCTGCGGGTTCAACAGGGTCAAACTCTCGGATCTGGAGAATTGCTCCAGTACCCCGGCGAATTCCCCCATGTCCTGAAAGCGGGCATCGGGGTTCTTGGCCAGGACTTTTAGAAAGGTATTCACTACTTCCACAGGCAGGTGGGGGGGCAGAAACTGCTTGAGTTGGTCGGCAATTTCAGCATCGTCCTTCAGCAGCATTTCTGAAAGATCAGAGACGCGAAACGGTTTGCGTCCGGCGATGTATTCATAGAAGACAATCCCAAGATTATAGATATCCAGGCGTTTGTCGGCCCGTGCCCCCAGCAGTTGTTCAGGGGCCATGTAGCCCGGTGTGCCAAACCCCATGCCGGTCATGGTCAGGTCTACCCCTGCGTCCGGCCCAAGTATTTTGGCAATGCCAAAATCGGTCAGCATGGGGTCGCCCGATTCGGTGATCAGGATATTTTGGGGTTTGATGTCACGGTGGATGATGCTCTTCTTGTGGGCAAATTCCAGGGCGCGTGCTACCGGCGCCAGAATGCGGGCCGCCTCCTGAAAGGAAGCCTGGTGCCCCAGGAGGTCTTTGAGTGTGCCGCCGGAGATGTATTCCATCACCAGATAGGGCACCCCCTGGTGGTCGCCGTAATCGATCACATTGACGATATTGGGATGCTGCAATTTGGCCAGGGCTTTGGCTTCGCGTTCAAACCGTGCCAGGAATTGATCGGAGTCCAGGGTATCAGTGCGGATGATCTTGATGGCCACGTCGCGGTCGAGGCGCGTGTCATGGGCCTTGTAAACGGCAGCCATACCGCCCTCCCCCAGTTTTTCGAGAATGACATAGCGGCCGATGAACTGGCCGATCAAGTTGGTCATACGCATATTCCTTGGATTTCTTTTTTCAGTGATTCAGGCCTGCGTTCTTAGTATACCGCCGGATTTGGGGGTTGGGTCTGAAAAATTTGTAAAAACCAGCACGCTAATATCGCGGCTGCATAACAAAAAAAATTACTCCCGCAGGTATTCCTCCAGGAGCAGTTGTATGCCTACGGTTTGGGCAGACAGGCTCAGCCCGCCACGCGGGGCATGTCGCGAGAGGCGATCACATTGATGCCTGTCCCCAGCACATTTTCGATGACCACTTGTTCAGTTGTCACCGGCGCCTGCAATTCCACCTTGCGGATCTCGGCCAGGATGTCGAAGATGAGCGGTTTGGGCACCGGGGCGGCAGTGAAGACCGGTGTCAGCGGGTGGATGCCGTTGATGACCTTGACCGTGCTGGCGACCATGCGCCGCGGGTCGCTGATCTCCTGGTGGGCATAATCCTCGCCGCGTTTGCAGGAGGCGTCGCGTACTTCAATGACTGTCTTGCCTTCTTTGCTCACGCTCAATGTGCAGCCTTTGGGGCAGCTTACACAGATCAGTTTGATATCTTCCATGTCTCGCCTCCTATCGTTCCACCACTTGCACGGTCAGACTGGCAGCCCGCGAAACGGCATCAAAATGACGTTTTGGACTGAGCTTGATCTCGATCATTTCGCCAGGACGGGCATATTGTTCGCCTTTTTTGGCGATCAGATTTTCACCATCCAGCACCTGCACGGTTACCGGCGTTTCGATGGGTGCCTTAACCCGCAGTTGCAAACGGATCTCATTTTCTGCCAGGTTTTCCTTGTCCAGTGTGTGCGGCACAACATAGCGCACATTTTGTCCGGCGTTGATTGGAATGTGGCGCTGCTGGCGCAGCCGTTCCTGGATGGCGTGTTCGGCGGCGAATTTTCCGGCGGTCAGGCCGGCTTCCGTTACCCAGTCTGCCAGGTCATAGACATGCACCACATTACCGGCAGCGAAGATGCCCGGCACATTGGTCTGGAACCGGTCATCCACATATGGGCCTCCGATCAGCGGATCGATCAATACCCCGGCCTTGCGCGAGAGTTCGTTCTCGGGGATCAGGCCGACCGAAAGCAGCAGGGTATCGCAAGGGATGATTTCCTCGGTGCCAGGGATGGGACGCCATTTCTCGTCCACCTGCACCGATTCGATCGCTTCCACCCGGTTGCGGCCGATGATGCGGTGCACGGTATGCTGCAACTGCAAGGGGATGTCGAAATCCAGCAGGCATTGTACATAATTGCGGGTCAGGCCGCTCAGGTAGGGCATCACTTCCAGCACCCGTTCCACTTTGGCACCTTCGAAGGTCAGGCGGCGGGCCATGATCATGCCGATGTCGCCTGACCCGAGAATGACAAAACGGTTGCCAGGCATATAGCCTTCCACATTCACCCAGCGTTGGGCAGTGCCGGCGCTGTAGACGCCGGCCGGGCGGGTGCCTGGCAGGCGCACCTGGGCGCGCGTGCGCTCGCGGCAGCCCATTGCCAGCACCAGTGAACGGGCCTGGATATCGATCACCGAGCCGCGGCTGGTGGCAAAGATGCGCCGTTCGGGGGTGATATCCAGCACCATGGTATCCATCAGGAATTGCACACCGGCCGCTTTGGCTTCATCTATATAGCGCTGGGCATAGCTGGGGCCGGGCAGGTCTTCGCCAAAGACTTCCATGCCAAAGCCGTTGTGAATGCATTGCAGCAGGATGCCGCCCAATTCCACATCGCGTTCCAGCACGATCACATCCTCGGCGCCGTTCTGGCGGGCGGCTATGGCGGCTGCCAGGCCGCCAGGCCCGGAGCCGATCACGACCACATCGTAGGTTTCCTTGTATGCCATATCAGCCCTCCACCTCTTTGGTTTTGCGCACCAGGAACTCAGACCCGGGGCCTTTTTTGCTCACCTCCAGCGGATCCATGTTCAGCTCGCGGGCCAGGATCTCGGTGACGCGCGGCATGTCAAAACCGCCCAGGCAGCGACCGGTGCCCAACCAGGTGCGGCGTTTAATGGCATCGTAGTCGCGGGCCGGAATGGGAGCGTGGATCTCGGCCAGGATCTCGCCTTCGGTGACCATTTCACAACGGCAGACCACCCGACCGTAGCGGGGGTCGCGGCCAATGAGGGCAGCCTGATCAACCTGTGAGAGATGACGGAAGCGCGGCCGGGGTGGGCGTACCGGATCCCAGTCCGGTTTTTCCACCAGTTTTTCGCCGGCATCCTTGATCAGCTTCACCACCCGGCAGGCAATGGCTGGAGCCGAGGACAGCCCGGGCGATTCGATCCCTCCCAGATTCACCAGGTTGGGCATCTCTTTGGGGATCTCGATGATGAAGTCTTTGTCGTAATTCACGCCGGGTGTTTCACAGGGGGCGTTCCCGGCAGCCCGCAGGCCGGCAAAGATGGCGATCACATGCCGCGGGTTCAGCGAAGGGATCAACTTTTGGGCGCCATCCCAGACCTCGTTCAGACCATCCGGGGTGACAGAACTGTCTTCTTTGTCGTCAATATCCTGGGCGTTGGGTCCTACGAGGACATTCTCGTGCAATGTGCCGGAAACCAGAATGCCCTTGCTGATGTCGGTGGGCACCGGGAAAAGAACGTTGTAAATGTCGATCTCGTTGCGGTCGAGGATGAAATACTCGCCGCGGCGCGGGGTGATCCTGAATTCCGGGCGCGCACCAGCTTTGTGCATGACCACGTCTGAATACAGTCCGGCGGCGTTGACCACCCAGCGGCAAGGCAGCAGGCCGCGGTTGGTTTGCACGCCGGTGATGCGCCCGTTCTGGATGATAAAGTCCTGAAATTCGGTATGCAGCATGACCTTGACCCCGTTCATCACTGCGTTTTCAGCGGCTGCGACCGTGATGGCGAATGGGTCGCAAATCCCGCCGGTGGGCGCCCACAATGCACCGCTGACTGCGGGATTGATGTTGGGTTCTGCAGCTTTCATTTCATCGGCGCTGACGATACGCATGCCAGGCACGCCGTTCTTGCGGCCGCGCTCCAGCAGGGCGTCCAGCTTGGGCAGTTCATCCGCGCCGATGGCGACCACATAGTCGCCGCGCCGCGAATAGGGGAAGTTCAATTCTCCGGCCAGGGTGTCCCACATTCCGTTGGCAGCCACATTCATCTTTGCCTTCAGTGAGCCGGTGACGGCATCGTAGCCGGCATGCACCAGGGCGGAATTGGCCGAGCTGGTGACCACGCCGACATCCGATTCTTTTTCGATCAGGACAATATCCAGTTGATACCGTGACAGGTAACGGGCAACCATGCTGCCAATCACACCGCCCCCGATGATGACGACATCGTGCATTTCTGGCATGCTTTCCTCCGGTGAAACAAAATTTCCTGGATCAGACCATGTTAACGGACTTTTGATAATAGGGAGAGTGACGCAAATCCCAATTCCTTGCTGTTATTCCTCACCAGCCGATTGTATCCTGAAATTCGCTGTGCTTGAAGGTTTTTTCGGTCTTAAGAACACGCCTTTCTCATAAGTGGCGGTTCATGAATGCATTGCTCACCAGTCATTTTAGAAAAGCAGAAAAGCGTGCTGGGTTGATCAGGGTGCACCTTGCAAAACTGTTAAGGCTTTTTGCGTAAGAATGCTATCAGGGCAAGCGCATCAAACGATTCCCTTTCAGGGCAAAGCCGGCAGCCTGCCGGGGGAACCTGTTCGCCAGCCACATGAGTATATTCGGAATGGAACAGCAAAGATGCTCACCTTTTTTCATCCAGCGACAGGACAGGTGCGGGTCAAAGGGGTGGTACGATCAACGAATGCAATTTTACATCCGTGGTTCAAAGAACAGATTGGTAAAATATTGAGCGAATTGCCAGAAAAACCGCTGCTGGATGAAGAAACAAACCATCAGGTATGGACGGCCTGGCAGACTGGTTTATCAAAGCGGATTTCCCTGCCTGAGAAGCTTCCTTCTTTACGTATGTTGCTGATCTGGGACAATCTTCAGGGCATTACACACCTGAAATGGTTTTGTGGTTATTTGAACATGGGGTCATGCCGTTGTATACCCCCTTAGGTGGTTCCTGGTTGAAAATGGCTGAATCCATTCAGCGGATCATCGTTCGGAGAGCCTTGGAAGGACAACATCCAAAAACGCCTGATCAAATTATTGCCTGGTTGGAGGCAGTTGCTCGTGGGTGGAATGTTGATCCAACACCATTTGAGTGGGGTGGCGCTAGATCCGTACGTCGAGATCGCAGTCGCATGCGACGCCATGCTTTGGGGGGATCTGGCGCTTGCAGTCGCCGCACAATTCGACCCAAACCAAATTTGATTCAACAATAGCACTCGTCATGCCAACTGACCCGCTAGATGGGCTGCGTATTACGAGTCATTAATATTCAAGATTGTGCCTGTCTACGTATCCAAAAATGCAACTGCGTTCATAACCCTCGTGAACGCAGTTGCACCAGAATTGCACGAGCCAGGTCTTCATCCACAAACAATTCGGTAACCAATCGTCCCCGAAGAAGTCCGGCAGTAGCTTTGGCTTTTTCGGAGCCGCTGGCAACAGCCATGAAATGTGCGGCTTTGCGTACTTGCTCAGGACGAATACCAATCATTCTTTTATAAAGCGGGGATTCGATAAAGGATCCGTTGCTATCAAAATAACGCGAGCAGACGTCCCCCACGCCGCCAGCCGCCAGAAAAGCGGTCAAATTTTCCTCTCCGATATAGATCACTTCGCCGGCAATTGGAGGCAATGTCCCTATCCCCACACAAATGTGGGTCAGGCGATCCCAGTAATCTGCAACTAAACGGATAACATCATCCTCAAGTAACATATTCCGCAATGAATCCGAGTTAAGCAAAAGAGGGGCATGAAGGAAATGGGGAGTACCGTTAAAATTTCGGGCGATTTTCAAAACTTGCAGGTTAACCTGCGAGTAGGTTCCCAGTAACCCGCTGGAACTTTCCCCCACCAAAGGAACAACGTCTATTTTGCGGGACTTTGAAGGCATTAACAAATCAGCAACTTCAGACATGGTCCGTCCAAAACCAATGCCGAGGCAGTCATCGTCTTTGAGGGTGGTTTCGAGATGGCGGGCAAGAGCGCCTGCGATTGCTCGTCTGTTAAGTGTCGCGGAATTATGTGATGAAGGCACCACGACAGCCTTATTCAAATTGGTTTTGGACTGCAGAATCAACGCAAGGTCTTCGCAATTGTCATTGGGATTACTAATTTCAATCTTGACAACGTTTTGTTCCCTGGCTTTTTTTAGGTAAAGAGCCACCAACGACCTTGACACACCCAACGTGTTGGCAATTTCTTGTTGCGAAAGGTTGTCTTCATAATACAGGCGGGCAACCTGTACCAATGTTGCTATGAGATTTGGGTTATTGGTTTCATTTCTCATGGGATTCCCTACTGAATGCTAGATCGAAAGGATTTTTTCGCGTAAAAAAACATCTGCCGCGGCACCGATCAGCGCTGAATTTTCAAAGCTTTCTTTGACAATTATTAAATCGCGGATGGCTTCTTCTGTCATCAGATGCTCACGAATTTTTCGACTGATTCGAGACACAAAGTCAGGGCTGCCGTTAACAACCCCCCCGCCCATCACAATAATATCGAGGTCCAGGATGTTGACAAGTCCTCCAAGGTTGATTGAAATCAGCCGCACCACCTCGTCAAGGATGGACATTGCTTCTGTGTCTCCCTTCGCGCTGGCACTGAAGACATCGCGCGCAGTAATATCTCTTTCCGCAGCGATTTTTTTGAGAACCACGCTTTTACCTTGTTCAGCCGCTCTTAATCCTGCCCTTGCAATGGCAGGGCCGGCAGTGAAAGTCTCGAAGCATCCCTTGCGTCCGCAACCGCATGGATAACCATTGATTTCGTCCAATGTTATGTGCCCAATATTTCCTGCGAATCCATGAGTGCCATCAAAGAATTTTCCGTCCAAAAAAAGAAATGCCCCGAATCCCGTCCCTATCGTACACCAGGCAAAGTTTCTGTAACCGCGCGCCGCACCCCATAGTAGTTCCGCTACGGCGGCCATGCGTACATCAGTTGCTGCATATACCGGGGTTTTAAAGCGTTCTACTATCATTTGGCTGAACGGCAGGTTCCTCCACTGGAGATTTGGCACAAGAACCGCTTCCCCGGTGGCACGATTAACGTTGCCGCAAAGACTCAACCCAATGCCACGAAATTTTCCAGGCAGGTCTCGAGACATTTTTAGATAGGGTTCAAAAATATGCAATAATTCTTTCGGGATGGCGCGGTGATGATCGTCAAAAGGCACCGCAAATTTCCCTACAGGTGAAAGCAGACACCCTTGCAAGTCAACAAAGGCGATGTCAACCTTGGTGCCTCCAATATCAATGGCAAGCGCGAAGTCTTGTGAGGTTGTTGTGCCTGACATGTTGTACCTTTGTCATGCCCATTTTGGATTAAGTATCTGAACGGGTTGTCCGTCTTTTTCAACCATCAGATACTTAAAACCCCGTTCAACAATCATGCCATAATCGTGACCCGCCGCCAAGTGGAAAACAGCAATAAAAATCAGCGGCACATCCCCGATGTTGATTACTCGGTGGGCAAACTGTGGTGGTATATGTGTGATCGTGCCAGGCTTCCAGGGTGTCGAATGAAATTCGCCATCACGGTTCATCATCAACAGGTAGCCGTTGCCTTTTATGCAATGATAAACCTCGGGTTGATTGTCCGTTTCGTGAAAATGTCCCTTGGTCATGTGATACTCATTGCCGACCATGCCGGGCATGATTACTGTTGTGCCAAGTGCCATGTCTGAATTGCTGGTCTGAAATGGATGGTAGCGAATTTCATAAACTGTCCGATCGCCATGAGATGTGATTTTGGCAACGGCTTCTTGATCACGAAACATCAATGACAGATCGCTGACTTTTCGTAGTTCCTTGTGCACAAAAGGATTGAAATCGCCGCTGTCGATATCAAATTGTACGCTGATTGGTTGATCATTTACGGGAATGGTTTTCATAAGTTTGCAACTCCTTAAATCAATTCAATTTGTTTGACCCAGGCGAGTGGATAGAAACTCTGAATATCTTTCATATGTGCTTCGGCAGTTCCCTCGGTGATAACGACGGCGGCACTGGTGGCTGCCGCCCAAATCAAAGCCTCGCACCAGGAATCCCCAAGGGAGAGGCGATATGACAACGCCGCAGAAACTGCGTCGCCCGCCCCCGCCGCATTGACTTCTTTGATCTCTGAACATCCGGCATGAAATACACCATCCTGGGTAAAAGCCAGAATGCCGTCCTTGCCACAAGTGATGACCAGATTTTGCATCTCGTGAATCTGCATCTGGTTGTTGCAGGAAAAAATTAATTCCTTGAAGTCACGCGCTTGCACATCAAATGTTTCCTGAAATTCATGTTGATTCATTTTGACAATTTCAGGATGCGCAGGTAGTGTCTGTAGAATGGGCGCGCCAAATCCATCAATCAAGGCTTTAACATGATGTCGATGCAGGCGCACGATCAACTCCCTATAAAGGGTTGGCGGCGCACCAGCAGGCAGCGATCCAGCGAGGACAGCCCAATCGCTTTGAGGTGCCAATTCATCCAAGTTTTCAAAAAACGACCTGATATTTTCCTCTGAAAGCACATATCCAGAAGTAGTAACGTGTGAATGGCGATTGAAGTCGGTTTCCACAATCACGATCGATTCACGGGTTTCGCCAGGCAGCCAGACCAGCCTGCAACTGATTTGATGCTTGTTGAGTAGTCCCTCTAAAACTTTTCCATTTTTCCCGGCGATAAAACTTAGCGCATAAACCGGAGCCCCCAACGTTTTTAGCACCAAGGCAGTATCCAGTCCCTTGCCACCTACACTGAGAACGGACTTGCTTGTTCGCATATGGGTACTGGGGACAAACCGGCTGATGAAAAAAACACGGTCAAGAGCTGCGTTGATGTTTATTGCCAGGATCATAAGTTTTACTCCAATGCTTTGCGGGAGAGTAAGCAGTAGGCATTGACGTCAATTCTTTCTAAAGCATCCAAGGTCTTGTCGAAATTTTCCCCGCACAGAATAATGCCATGAAAAGGGATCATCACCGCAGCAGCTTGTGTTTTCATCATAGTTTCTTTACCATGCATGGCTTCGACTACATACCCGGCAAGTTCGCGAGTGTGTGCCGGGGCTGGTTTACAAAACTCGACCACGCCAAATTTGTTTGTTGCTTCGAGGACAGGCTCGATATTTTTTTGAAAGGCAGTGAATGGCATGATGTGAAAGGCATGAGCATGCACCACGGCCGTGACGAGCGGGAAGGCTCGGTATAGTTCCAAATGTGACCAACCTTCGCGGGAAAAAGCGGGATTCTTAGTAATTTCATCGTCTGCCCAGCGCCCAGAAACGATTAAATCTGGTGAGAGGTTCCATTTATAAGCCTGTCCGGCAAAACGTGGGCTCATATATACAATATCTGCGACACGCAGACTGATATTGCCTCCGGCCATGTCAGTTAATCGCTTCGAAGACATGATCCTGCCAGCTTGACAAAGTATTTCTTTGGCGTCCATCATAAACTCCTTCTCTGATAATACCTTCGCCAAAACCCTTGAGTATTCGCAAAGTCCCTTTGTGTGGGGAGTAGATTTTCTGAAAATCACCATATTAAGCAAGTCTGGAATAGAAATTGTAAAATTGACAAAAGGGTTGCTTTGAACGGTGATTTTCAGTGTAAAACGATGTTATTGTAGCGTTTGATATGCAATATGTCAATGTAATATATCAATATAATTAGCAAAAGATAATGTCAAAATCTATTTTCTAAAAAATAGCTCTTTACTCCTATAAAAATCTAATCGAAAGTGGCCAATTTCTGTGATCTTGTGACTTTAATGTGTGCCATGATGATCCTTTTTTTCTTCATAATGCAGCACAAATACAATTCACTCTTAAAGTGTTATTGGTTCACTTTTCAAGTTTGGTTCCCAAATCAGACACGGCTTTCTTAAAGTAATGTCTGACAACTTTAAAAGTTAAAAGCACATGGCTTTGCAAGAGCACCTGTTGTTCGAAACGGTTTTCACACATACAGAT
>JAGVAB010000099.1 GCA_020060485.1 Anaerolineales bacterium | reverse complement strand
GGAGGGGAGTTCGAGGGGTGGGGTGAATAAACCCTGGTGATGCACAGACCGTCTTTCGTCCGGCCTCGTGCCATCAATAAAAGAAGCAAATGGAAAATTAACTTTGAGAAGGCCATGGTGAATCGTTGCGCATAAGTTGCGGGTTTGCACGAGATGTGGTATATTTGCTAGCGCTGTAAGTCCGTGAACCATACGGGCTGGTTTTGATTTTGAATCGAGAGGAGAAAGCTATTAGTACTACAGAGTTTCGGGTAAATGAGTTAATCCGGGTGAAGGAAGTGCGCTTGATCGGGCCGGAAGGTGAAAACCTGGGCGTTGTGGCGATCAAGGACGCATTGAAAATCGCCGAGGATGCTGAGCTGGATCTGGTTGAGGTTGCCCCCAATTCGGAGCCGCCAGTTTGCCGGGTGATGGATTTTGGCAAGTTCCTGTATGAACGCACCAAAAAGGAACGTGAAGCGCGCAAGGCGCAAGTCAAGGTTGAAATCAAAGAGATCCGCCTGCGCCCCAAAACCAATGAACATCACCGTTCTTTCAAAACAAAAGACGCACGCCGTTGGCTTGAAGACGGCATGAAGGTTAAGGTAACCATCCGCTTCCGCGGACGCGAGATCACTTATCCCGAACTGGCGTTGGAAGACTTGAAAGAGATTGCTCAAGAGCTGGAAGATATCGCCGCGGTTGAACAGATGCCCAATATGGAAGGGCGTGTGATGACCATGATGCTGGCGCCCAGCCAGGGCAAGAAGAAATAAGACTCTGACGTTAACAGCTTTACCAATCCCATTCTATTGTTTGTAATGCGGCTATAAGCAAGCCGCAAAGCTTTGTAAGGAGGAGGTTCGCAGTGCCACGTAAGCAAACAGCAGGAAAATACAAGCTGAAGACCCATAAAGCGACATCCAAGCGGTTTCGCATGACGGGGTCCGGCCTGGTGGTTCGCACGAAAGGCGGCAAAAGCCATTTGCGCCGCCGTACATCTGTGCGCACCAAAGCCCTGTTCACCGAGATGGTGCCAGTGCAGGGCGACAAGATCGTTAAGCGTATTAAACGACTTGCACCGTATATGAAGAAGAACAGTTAACCTGTCCGGTATTCATAACCAAATTTTAGTGCGGCTGTTGGGTGTACAAACGGGTGGCAAACCACCGGCGCCCAGGGGTTCGCGAAGGAGTGATGCATGGCAAGAGTAAAAGGTGGCCCATACGGCTATCGCCGCCATAAAAAAGTTCTGAAGATGACCAAGGGCCAATACGGCTCCCGGTCAAAATTGTTCCGCCGTGCCAATGAGGCAATGTTGAAGAGCCTGTGGTACGCTTACCGCGACCGCCGCACCCGCAGACGCGACCTGCGCCGGTTGTGGATCACCCGCATTAATGCGGCGACACGGCTGAACGGGATGCCTTACAGCAAATTCATCTACGCGATGAAAAAGGCTGACATCCAGTTAAATCGCAAGATGCTGGCTGACCTGGCAGTGCGCGATCCTCAAGCTTTCACCGCGGTTGTTGAAACCGCCAAAAAAGCCCTCTAAACCAAAGTATTTACCACTAACGGGATGGTCAACAGCCATCCCGTTATGTATTTAAACAAAGCATTTTCAGGAGATTTGTATTTGTTGAACAGACAAGGTTTGCCTCGCTGCTGCTTGGTGTTAAAATGGAGCATGGGAGACGGTTACCATGCAGGAAACACGAAAATCTACCATTTTTCCCGGCGGCCAGCGGCTTGAGATCGCACAGGGAGACATTACAAGTGAGTCTGTGGACGCCATTGTGAATGCGGCCAACAGCCGCTTGCAGCATGGCGGCGGTGTGGCAGGCATCATCTCGCGCTCAGGCGGGCCGGATATTCAAAAGGAGAGTGACGCCTGGGTGCGGGAACATGGGTTGGTGTTACATGAATGCCCTGCCTGGACCAGCGCTGGCAGGCTGCCTTGCCGGTATGTGATCCACGCTGTGGGACCGATCTGGGGTTCTGGTGATGAGGAGATTAAACTGGCCGCCGCCATTCACGGCAGCCTGATGCTGGCAGATGAGCTGGGTCTGACCAGTCTGGCGCTGCCTGCCATTTCCACTGGAATCTTTGGATTCCCCAAAAATTTGGCAGCACGCATTTTTTTTGAAACGATCGCTTCTTTTTATCATCAATTCCCGCATAGCAGTCTCAAGCTGGTGCGCCTGATCCTGTGGGATGAAGCAAGCCTGGGAAGTTTTGTAGAAGCATTTGAAGCGTGGGAGGTACAAGGATGATCACCTCAGCCCAGAACAATAAAGTGCGCCTGGTGCGGGCGCTGATGGCCCAGCGCAAGGAACGCCAGCAAAACGCGGCCTTTGTGGTGGAAGGCGTGCGCCTGACAGAGGAAGCCCTGGCCAGCGGATGGCGGCCGCAGATGGTGATGTACAGTGAGCAGCTTTCGGCGCGCGGCCGCCAGACAGTGGAAGCATTCGCTTCTCAGGGGGTGGATGTGGAGGAAGTTGCCCCGCACTTGATGGAGAGCATGACTGGTACGCGTACCCCGCAGGGCATTCTGGCGGTGCTGCCGGAACGCGGGCTGACCTTGCAGGCAGATCTGGATTTTGTGCTGATTGCAGACCAGGTGCGCGACCCTGGTAACCTGGGCACCATCCTGCGTACGGCTGCTGCTGCTGGTATCCAAACGGTAATTTTAACCACTGGCACAACCGATGCTTTTGCGCCGAAGGTTGTGCGCGCCGGCATGGGGGCACATTTCCGCCTGCCGGTGGTGGAGATGACCTGGGAGGAGATCCAGGCAGCCCATGTGGAAGGGGTACTGCTGGGGTTGTCTTTCTATCTGGCCGACGCGGCCGGGGAAAGCGATTGCTGGTCTCTGGATTGGCGCAAGCCGGTAGGGCTGATCGTGGGCGGCGAGGCAGCCGGGGCAGGCAGCCAGGCGCATGCACTGGCTAGCAGGCTGGTGCGCATTCCCATGCCGGGGAGGATGGAATCCTTGAATGCGGCAGTGGCAGCCAGCATACTTTTGTTTGAAGTAGTCCGCCAGAGAAGTTCTTCATGAGAAGATTCTATGCGCCTTGCATTTGCCGTAGGGCACGCTAATCTGAATAAGGAATTGTCAGGGAGTTGAGGGTTGAAGGGTTTCCTAACGATAATTTGCATTACTCACTGAGGTATTCATGCGCATTCGTTCCATTACCTGTTTTTATGACCCCGCAGTATCCCAGCTTGCGCCCATGGCCGAGCTTGCCCGTGCGGCAGTCGTGGACTTTACCCAGGCCGGGTTTGAAGTGCAGACCACCCGACTGGCGACCACGCCCTTTCCGTTGCTGCTTGGAGAGAGGAAAACTGCCACCGCGGCGGTTGAATTGGCGCAAGGCATGGAAACTGCCGCCGTTACGGCCGGGTTTTCTTTCCTTTCCCTGGGGCCCGCTTCGCCGGATGATCCGGCTTGTTATGGCTTGATCCCTGCGATGATCAGGGCCACGCAGAACACTTTTTTCGGCGGGATCATGGCGCAACGGCCAGGCGGTTTGAGTCTGGAAGCAGTGTGCGCCTGCGCCGGGGTGGTGGCGGATTCGGCCAATATCACTCCTGACGGGTTTGCCAATCTGCGTTTCACTGCCTTGGGCAATGTGCCGGCCTTCACCCCATTTTTTCCGGCGGCCTACTGCCAGGGCAGCCAACCGGCTTTTGGCCTGGCTTTGGAGGCTGCCGACGTTGTCCATCAGGCTTTTCAGGGAGCGGACTCGGTGCAGGAGGCGCAGCAGCGTTTGCTGACGGCGCTGGAGGGGCATGCAGCCTGCCTGACAGCTGTGGCAGAGGGCCTGGCGGCCCGCTTTCAGGTGGAGTTTAAGGGACTGGACTTCTCGCCGGCTCCGTTCCCGGAGGCAGGTTGTTCTCTGGGAGGGGCGGTAGAACTGCTCGGCGCACAGATCGGGCAGAACGGTGCGGTAGCAGCAGCCGCCATCCTGGCGGATGCCCTCGATCAGGGCAATTGGCTGCGGGCGGGATTCAACGGTTTGATGCTGCCAGTGCTTGAGGATTCTGTTCTGGCACAGCGCGCTGCCGAAGGCAGTTTGACGATCAAGGATCTGCTGCTATATTCGACTGTCTGTGGAACCGGCCTGGACACTGTGCCGCTGCCGGGTGATGCCACTGCCGAACAGATCATGCCGGTACTGCTGGATGTGGCCGCCCTGTCGCTGCGCCTGGACAAACCGCTCACGGCCCGCCTGATGCCCGTGCCTGGCAAGCAGGCAGGGGATGCGACCGAGTATGATTTTGCTTACTTCAGGAACGGTGGCGTGCTGGCGCTGCCCGATGCTGGACTGGCGGGTATCCTGGGAAGAAGCGGTTCTTTCGATCTGCTGCCGCGCCACAGCCGCCGCTGAACCGTGGTCGCATAAAGCGGCTGCGGCATAAGCCTGCCGTAGCTGTTATCAAACCGCACACTGATCTGATTGAGGTGTGCGGTTTGATGTTTCCATATCATCTTCAGATTTCCTGCAAGCCACCGCATTTGAATTTCACCCCATCCATTTTCTGTAAATTATTGATAAATTTACTCTAATTTAGTATAATTACTGAAATCATTCACTGGCATTCATCCAGTTGGCAATGCAGAAATTAACGCAAGGAGATTCACATGAGTGTAATCACGAACCTGGGGTATCCGCGGATTGGCCTTCGCCGCGAATTAAAAAAAGCCCTGGAAGGCTACTGGAGCAGCAAGCTCTCTCAAAAGGACCTGCTGGAGACCGCCGCAGCAATCCGCAAGGGTAACTGGCAGGTACAGGCGCAGGCGGGGATGGTGCACATCCCGTCCAATGATTTCTCCCTTTACGATCATGTGCTCGACACAATCGCCATGGTGGGGGCTGTACCCGAACGGTTTCCGTGGCAGGGCGAGCACGTTGATCTGGACACCTATTTTTCCATGGCACGCGGCGTGCAGGATGAGAACGGCCTGGACATCCCTGCCATGGAGATGACCAAATGGTTTGATACCAATTATCACTATATTGTCCCCGAACTTGCGCCAAAGCAGACCTTCCGTCTGGCATCCAGCAAGGCGCTGGATGAATACCGTGAAGCCAAGGCTTTGGGTTTGCAGACCCGTCCGGTGCTGCTGGGGCCGGTGAGTTTTCTGCTGCTGTCCAAATCCGTGGATGGCGGCAAGGTTTCCATGGATCTGCTGGAGGGTTTGCTGCCGGTATATTCCCAGGTGCTGGCGCAACTCGCCGAGGCTGGAGCAGAGTGGGTGCAGATCGACGAACCCTGGCTGGTGATGGATTTGAATGCAGACGCCAGGGCTGCTTTTGAGCGGGCCTATCAGAGCCTGGGCAAGCTGGCCAGGCGTCCAAAATTGCTGCTGGCGACCTATTTCGGGGCGCTGCTGGATAATCTGGAGCTGGCCTTGCACCTGCCGGTGGAGGCGCTGCACCTTGACCTGGTGCGGGCTCCCGAACAACTGGAAGACGCCTTGCGCCTGATCCCGGCCGGGCTTGTGCTTTCGCTGGGTGTGGTGGATGGACGCAATATCTGGCGTACTGACCTGGAGCGGGCGGCGGCCCTGGTGCAGACCGCGGTTGAACGGCTTGGCCCTGGGCGGGTGTGGGTGGCACCTTCCAGCTCTCTGCTGCATGTGCCGCAAGACCTGACCCTGGAAAGTGAACTGGATGAGGAATTGCTCAGTTGGCTGGCTTTTGCCCGCCAGAAGCTGGATGAGCTGGTTGCCATTGGACAGATCGTGGATGGTCAGGATGGCCAGTTTGCGGAAGCCCTGCGTCAATCGCGGGAAGCGCTGGCATCGCGGCGCAGATCGCGACGAACTCACAATCCCCAGGTGGGCGGGCGGATGGCCGGTTTGGCCCCGCACATGCGCCACCGCATCAGTCCCTATACGGCGCGCAAGCTAGCCCAAAAGGATTTGAAACTGCCACTGCTGCCTACAACGACCATCGGCTCTTTTCCACAGACGAAGGAAGTGCGTCAAAACCGGGCACTGGCTGCCAAAGGTCAGCTCTCTGCCGGGGATTACGAGACCTTTTTGAAGGAAGAGATCGAGCGCGTCATTCGTTTCCAGGAAGAGGTTGGGCTGGATGTGCTGGTGCATGGTGAAGCCGAGCGCAATGACATGGTGCAGTATTTTGGCGAGCAACTGGCGGGCTTTGCTTTCACACAGCAGGGCTGGGTGCAGAGCTATGGTTCACGGTATGTGCGCCCGCCAATCATCTTTGGGGATGTGCACCGTCCGGCGCCGATGACGGTTAAATGGGCCAGTTATGCCCAGTCTTTGACCAAACAACTGGTGAAAGGCATGTTGACCGGGCCAATCACCATTTTGCAATGGTCTTTTGTGCGCGACGACCAGCCGCGGGCTGACACTTGCCGCCAGATCGCCCTGGCTATCCGGGATGAGGTGAAAGACCTGGAAGCGGCGGGCATCCGGGTGATCCAGATCGATGAGCCGGCCTTGCGCGAAGGACTGCCTTTGCGGGCAGAAGAGCGCAAGGAGTACCTGGCCTGGGCGGTGGACAGCTTCCACCTGGCCGCTGATGGGGTGGAAAACAGCACCCAGATCCACACCCACATGTGCTATTCCGAGTTCAACGAAATCATTGACTCGATTGCGGCCATGGATGCGGATGTGATCTCGATCGAGGCGTCGCGCTCGCGCATGGAACTGCTGGAGGCTTTTGTCAACTTCGATTATCCGAATGAGATCGGGCCGGGGGTGTATGATATTCACTCGCCGCGCATCCCTTCGCAGGAGGAAATGGAAGACTTGCTGCGCAAGGCGCTGGAAGTGATCCCGGTTGAAAGATTGTGGGTCAATCCGGACTGCGGTTTGAAGACGCGCACCTGGGCAGAGGTGGAACCGGCGTTGAGGGCGATGGTGGCGGCAGTCAGGGCTCTGCGCGCGAAACTGTAGATCCTGGATTCCGAGTTAAAATTAAAACACCTCCCACGGATGTTATTATCCGCGGGAGGTGTTTCATTGACTTGGTAACTTAATCCCGGAAAAAGGCATTTGCAAGCCAGGGGTATGGCGGGGTTATATCATTCTCTGGTTTATCTCACCTGTTCAAAATTGATGATGATCAGGTTGCGGGCACAGTCGCCGTAGGTGTCAAAGAAGACGCGCTCGGAAAGGGGGTAGTTGGACTGGTTGATGAGCCGTACCCACAGTTCGGATCTTGAGTCGAAGGGGTAGTCGGTCAGGGTGAATTCAAAGCCGGCATCGCCGTATTTGGTGGCGGTACCGGTCAGGCTGTATTCGTTGATGTAGCGGCCTTGCAGGGTGCCGCCCATCTGGATGGTGATGCCCACGTAGGGGCTGTCTTGCAGGTCAACCACCTGGCCGCCGATGCCGCTCCAGCGGCAGCCGCGGTTGGGGTAAAGCAGCGAAGCGTCAATGCCCACCGGATCGGCACGCAGCACAAAGGGGTATTGCGAGACCACGCGGGGGGTGACTGTGCTGGTTTGCAGCACTTCATCATCCGGGTTGAGCGGGGTTGCCAGGGCAGCAGTGGCCGAAGCTGTTGGTGTTTGGGTGGGGGTGGGAGTGATGCTGGGGGTGAGGGTCCAGGTGGGTGTGGGGGGCAGCGGGGTGTTGGTGCTGCTGGGCAAGGGTGTCTGGCTGGGCAGCACCAGGGCCGCTGGCTGGGTGGGCGGCGGGAAAGGGTTCAGACGATTATAGGGGTTGGTGTAGGTCAGGGCCACAAAGGTGATCACCGCCAGCATGACCAGCAGGGCCAGCATGGTCAGGAAATTGTATAAACCGCTGCTTGGGGTAGGGCTGCGTTTTTTCCTGGGCATGGTGATCTGTTCTCTTCCGGCCTTTCAATCTTTCAGGGCAGCAGGATATCGATCTGGCTTGTGGCTTGCTGTTCCACCAGCCAGGCTTGCACGGCCTGATGCTGGAGGAAGCTGCGCGCTTCCGGGGTGAGTGGGTGAACTTTCCGGTCGATTACCAGAAGGATATGATACCCCAGGTCACTTTGAATGATCCCGCTGATCTGTCCTGCTTCCAGAGAGAAGGCAGCCTCTTCCACGGCCAGCTGCGTTAAGTACCCCCTGGGAAACCAGCTCAGGTCTCCGCCCAGAGTTGGGTCAACGATCCATGCAATGGTTGCAAAATCTGCGCCAGATTCGAGCCGGGACAGGTACTGGCTGGCAGTGGTCTCATCCAGCAGCAAAAGCTGGCGGGCATGCACCTGTTCCACTTCCAGGGGCACGCTGGCGGCGATCTGGTCACGCTGCCAGGCAGCGGCAGCGGCCAGGCGCAGGGATTCGCGAAAGCTCTGCGGGGTGAAACCGTTGGCAGTCTG
>JAGVAB010000049.1 GCA_020060485.1 Anaerolineales bacterium | reverse complement strand
GCACCGCCCGCGCCCAGCTCCTGCGCCTGACAGGCCAGCCGGACCAGATCAGCCTGCCGGATGGCTCCGCCTGCGCCCCTGCCCGCCTGCTGCCCACCCTGCCCCCGGATCAACCGCAGCTGGCGGCCAACCTGAGCGCCAATGCCCTGCTGCTCGACCTGAAAACCGGTCAGGTGCTGGCCATGCTGGGAGACGTGAATGCCGCCGGTCTGCCGGTCACCGTCTCCACCCACCAGCCCGGTTCGCTGCTCAGCCCCTTTGTGGCTGTGGCTGGTTTTGCCCGCGGCGAAAGCCCGGCCAGCATGGTGTGGGATATTCCGCCCGCAGCCGGTTCCCCCCTCGCCGATCTGCCAAACCCGGACGGTCAATATCACGGCCCGCAGCGCTTGCGCCTTGCCATTGCCAATGACTATCTGACAGGTTTGTCACAAATGCTTTCACAAATCGGCCCGGCCGATGTCTGGCGGCTGGCCGCACCCTTTGGCCTGACCAGCCTGGATTACAGCCCTCAACCGGACAGCCTGCTTTTTGAAGGCGGCAGCACTTCGCTGTTGGAGATCGCCCGCGCCTACAGCACCTTTGCCAACCTGGGCAGCCAGATCGGCCAGCGCAGTAACCGCAGCGAAGTCCAGCCGGTGCTTGTGCTCCAGGTGGAAGACCTCAACGGCCGCATCCTGCTGCAAGCCGGCCCGGCGGAATCCCAGGCCATCCTCGGCGAGCAGATCGCCTATCTGGTGCACCATGTGCTCAATGATGAAACCGCCCGCCAGGCCAGCCTGGGCTACCCCAACCCGCTGCAAATTGGCCGCCCGGCTGGCGCCAAACTCGGCCAGGCCCGGCAGAACCAGCAAGTCTGGACGGTGGGTTACACCCGCAGCCACCTGATCGTCACCTGGCTGGGCTGGCCAGACGATCAAACCGACCCTGCCCGGCTGGAACCAAAAGCCGCCGCCGGTCTCTGGTATGCCCTCATGCAGGATGTGTCCCGCCAGCAGCCGGTCGAGGATTGGCCGCGCCCGGCCGGCATGACCACCCTGGATGTCTGCAACCCCTCCGGCCTGCTGCCCACCTATGATTGTCCCTTCATCGTTTCCGAGATCTTCATCAACGGCAGCGAACCGGTCTCTTACGACAATCTTTATCAGAGCTTTCAAATCAACCGTGAGACAGACCAACTGGCCACGGTTTTCACCCCCCTGGAGCTGATCGAAGAACAAACCTACATGATCGTACCGCCGGAAGCGCAAAAATGGGCCGAAAGCGCCGGGATCCAATTGCCGCCGGATGCCTATGACCTGATCCAACTGCCGTCCCGCTCGGAGAATGCCAACATCAGCAGCCCGGCCATCTTCACCTATGTACGCGGCACGGTTGAAGTGCAGGGCACAGCCGCCGGAGAAGGTTTTGCCGCCTATCAGTTACAGGTGGGCGAAGGGCTAAACCCCCTCACCTGGCTGCAAATTGCTGAAGGCAGCCAGCCCGTACAGGACGGAATGCTCGGCGCATGGCAAACCGGCAAGGACGGCCTGTATGCCATGCGTTTGCTGGTGACCAATCAGACCCAGCAACTGGAAACCGCGGTCATCCAGATCACCGTTGACAACAGCCCGCCCCGGCTAAGCGTACCTTATCCCACCGCCGGGCAGGAATTTTCCTTCAGCCAGCATAAAGAGATCACTTTGCAGGCCAAGGCAGACGATGCGGTCGGCCTGGCGCGGGTGGAATGGCACATCAACGGGCGCAAGGTCGGCGAAACCTCGCAAATGCCCTTCAGCCACCCCTGGGCGGCCACGCCCGGCAGCCACACCCTGGTGGTCAAAGCCTTCGACCTGGCCGGCAACAGCACCGAATCCACCCCCATTAAGTTCAGCGTTAATCAATGATCAGGGCCGTGACGCCGCAACTCCCAATTTGCCAGCAGGCGACTTGATCTCGCTATTCCAGCTTCTATCGGCGTTGACAGAGGTGTGATGAAAATTGATCGCCCTGCTGGATTCGCTGCGCAATGGCACCCTGAATGCCGAGCAGGCTGGCGTGGTGCAAGCCGTGCGCGATGGTATTCTGACGATCGCCAGAAGTGAAAGTGTTGTAACGGACGTTAAGGCGCGGGTATAAAAAAATTACAAACCAGAGAATCCATACATTAATAAAATGTCATTTTCGTCATACTGAAATAGCCATCCTTTCAGTGCAATATTTCTGTTTCTTTCTAAAAATCTAATTTGCTCTCGATAGCTATACGTATTAAAGTCAGGATGCCAAGCTTTGGTTTCCTCTGTATCCTCAAAATATACTTCCCAATAACCAATTTGGTCAAAAACGGCATGAATTTGCTCCTTAGTCATCCCAGGTTCAATAGATTCAGACATATAGGATCGAATAGCTTCCCAATTTGGCTCAGTTCCAATGTACTCGGCAATTTCCGCAGCTACTTCCTCATCTGGGGGACCAAACAAATCATACAACTCATCATGCAGCTTAACGAAAAGCAATATACAAAGAGCAGTAATGACAGCAATCCCCACAAGAATAAAAATCTTGTAATGTTTTTTCATGCACCACACCTCATTTATGCGTATTAATTCACCACTAACCACCCTGCAGGAACCAGGTCACTCGACAATTGATAAGCTGCTTGTTTCTCTAGGTCAATTAAAACCAAATGCCCGCCGCTTCCTTGAGAATATTTGGCTGAGATAAGTAAATTTTTGCTGTCTGGTGACCAAATAGGATAGGGCAAAGGTGGAAGATCCTCAGGAGTGTAATTTCTTGACATTATACAAGTGTCAATGACCTCACCGGTCTCTAAATTCAAAACAGCAAGTGTGAATGTGGTCTGGTTCCAACTAATATTCTCGTCATGCTTTGCAAACCAAAAAGCCAAAAGGTTCTCGTTTGGGGACAAAGAATAATAATCCTTAATAAAGTATTTCAGACCTGCATTTTCGCTAATATAATCTGGATTGAACCAGGTAAGTTTTTCAATTTCACCAGATGCACTCACTTTGTAAAATTCATCTCCTCCTAAAACAATAAATTGTATTCCATTAGAAAACCAGATTGGCAAAGCTCTTCGGTGAGAATGGGGTATCTGCGCCAATATTTTTCCCTCGATCAACGAGTAGAGAATATATCCTGGTAAATCCCCCGCTCCTGCATATACGACGCGTGATAGTGTAGGATTATAAATCGTTGATCCCCAACGACCACCAAACGATGTCATTGGATTGACAAGATCAATGTGAGGGTAGTTGGACAATAACACTTGGGTTTGCTCAGTAAAAGGATTTAGAATCAATACAGAAGCAGGGTATTTATCATAACGAGGATATCCGGATGGCTCCGCCATAACGATAGCAATCTGTTGGTTATCTAACCAGTCTGCGAGCCATCCCCAGTTTTTTTGCATTTGTATACTTTTTATTATCTCTCCGCTAGTTGAAAATATATATATACTATTTTCCTGATGGTTTTCTATAGCAAACTGAGTGCGATTTGGGGAGACTGCTGGACTAGAAGGATATCTAAAAGGAAGTAAAACACTTTCTTTAGATTGAAGTTTGTATAATGAAAACCAAGTTTCTGACGAATACTCTGGATTTAATAAAAGCAAATTCCCTTCGTACGAATGGTTTGTTGGCAAATCAGATTGAATGCTCAAACAGGCCGATTCAACCGGCCCAGAAACGGAGGTTGGTGAAGGAAGTAGAGGCATATTGGTAGCTGTTGAATGGATAACAGGTTGCTGTGTATGATTAGTAACCATTGTCGTTGGAATAACAGTAGAAACTAGTGGCCGCAAAGAGGACATGCAGCCACTGAGAATCAATAGTCCATAAAATATAATGTAAGCCAATTTTTTCTTCATTTAGAAACTCCTTCGCTCCAATTGCCCCGTGCAGCGATATTCCGTCAACGTCAGGCCGCGGCCGGAAGGTTGCCCTGCAAAAACTGCCCCAATAAATGGGGCAGTTTTCTCTTCCTGAACAATTACCGCTTGACTATCCCTTGTTGGGCAGGTAGCGCGCCAGTTTGCTGGCCAGGTTGGAAAGCGGCATGCTCTCCAGCCACACCCGGCCAGGACCGGAAAGGGTCGCCAGGAACAGGCCTTCGCCGCTGAAAAGGATGTTCTTCAAGCCCTTCACCGATTCAATCTCGTAGCGCACCGAAGGATCAAAGGCGGCAATGTGGCCGGGGTCCACCTTGATGGTCTGGCCTTCCTTGAGGGTATAGGAACGAACCTCGCCCGGGATCTCCAGAAAAGCCGTGCCGGGGCCGGTGATCTTTTGCAGGATGAAACCTTCGCCGCCGAACAGGCCGGCGCCCAACTGCTTGCGGAAGTGCATCTCCAGAGCCACGCTGTCCTGGGCGCACATGAAGGCATCCTTCTGGCAGATGATGCTCTCGCCCGCCGCCAGTTCCATGGGCAGCACCTTGCCTGGGCCCTCCGGCGTAAAGGTGACCATGCCCTTGGAGCCGGTGCAGGTATAGGTGGTCATGAACAGCGATTCGCCAGCCAGCTTGCGCCCCAGGCCGGCCATCACCCCGCCTCTGGTGCTGGTTTCCATGCTAATGTTGCCGATCATCCAGGCCATGCCCCCCGATTCGGTGTACACCTTCTCGCCCTGCTCCAGAAAGACATCCAATGACTGCATGACTGTGCCAAAAATTTCGTAACGCATTTTTCCCTCCGTGAATGGATTGAACAGGATAAACAAGATCAATTTCAGAAATTGTAGCATGAGCGCTGCGCAAAAACAATACCAAAATTGTCCTGTTTTCGGCGACTTCGGGGAACTGCAAACCGATACCCCGACCCCGCCCCTGGAGGCAGTACCAGGGGATGCAAGCCCGGTATCCGGTTTTGATCAATAGAAAGACCGTGCGCTTCGACATGCCCGGCGCACGGTCTTTCTGAAACAAACCTGGGGTGAAGAAACCCCGGCAATGTACGGAAGCTGGAACTCACTGGCCGCGGGCCAGCAGATCATCCAACTGTTGGCGGTATTGCTGGAATGCCTGCAAGCCTTCCGCGGTCAAACTGCACAGGGTCATTGGCAGCTTACCTTTATAGGTTTTTTCCACCGCCACGTAACCGCTCTTCTCCAGGCGCGCCAGGTGCGAAGACAAATTGCCTTTTGTCAAACCCGTCTCACGCAGCAGAAAGAGGAAATCCGCCTGTTCCACCGTGGAGAGAATGGTCACGATCAACAACCGGGCCGGCTCATGAATAACACGGTCCAGATCGGAAAATGGAACCTGCTCCTCATTCATCCTGCACCTCGTCGGCTGGCCGGGTGTTGCGCAGGTAGCGCAGCAAGGTGATGGCGCCCGAGCCGGTAACGATCACACCCAAGCCGCCATAGAACAGCACGGAATACATCATCTCGGAAAGCACAGGCAGAAAATTGATCACAATGCTCCAGGCAACCATGCACCCGGCGATCACATAAAATCGCGGCAGACCCAGCCGGTAACCAAACAGCACCGGCACCAGGGCGCCCAGAACACCAGCCACCAGCCAGATCGTGGCATGCTCCAGCTTGACGAATGCCAGGGTTACCAGCATGGCAATTACTGCCGCAATCGTGCCGGCCATCATCGCCTTCTTGCGGCGCTTGCTGGCCGGCGGGCGGCGGTAAGAAACATAGCCCGTGCGCGGGAAGGTGATGCGCTCCTTGAGCAGGCGCACCACTCTGGACACGCCAAAAACGCCCAGCAGAATGATCAGCGGCTGCCCAATGCCCACGGCCACAGCCGCGATGCCCACAGGCGGAAAGCGGGTCAGCGCCAGGTAAAACACCCCCAGCACCAGGAACACGAAACCCGTGCCCATCTCGGCCAGACCATCAACATACCAATAGCTGGCGGTTCGTTTTGTTACTTGATCCAATTGTTCTTCTTTCATCTTATCCTCACTATACAAACTGGTTTGCAATACAAACTTGTATGCAATAATATATACCCATTCTGATTGTTTGTCAAGAGGATTTCAGAAATTTCAGGGAAATGATAGAATCCAAAAACAGTACCAATTTCTTCCACAAAAAGGATTGCCCAATGGCTTTCGAAAACAGTCCCAGCCTCGATCAGCCTTCCGAGACCCGCCCCAGTTCACTGAAAGACCGCATTTACCAGAACCGGCGCAAGTGGATCATGGCCGGCGTCATCTTTGCGGTGCTATGGTTGGCGGGCACAGGCGCCCTCTTCCTGTTGAGTTCAAATGTATTCAGCCCGCCTGGCGGAGCCGAAGGGTATCTGGTGACACCAACCGGCCAGCCAGCCCAGGCATTGATCACGATCTCGGATGTGAAAGTGCGCACCTACGAAGACGGTTATTTCTTCTTCCCCGAGCTGCGCCCCGGCGAGCACGAGATGATCATCGAGACCACCTATGGCGTCTGGCGCCAGCCGGTCATCATCATCAGCGATCAGGCTGTAGATCTGGGCAAAATCGTGCTGCGCAAGTGAGCGCCAGCGCCGGGAATGAGATGAAAATGAAAACCCGTTTCTTCCTCTCCAAACAAGATATGGCCGGTCAGGGCACCGTGGAATTTGCCCTGATCCTGGTGCTGGTAGCTGTGGTTGTGATCGTCAGTCTGTCGGTAGCAGGGCCCACCATTGGCGAAGGATTTAAAAATGTCCTGAACGGGCTGCGCCTGGAGAATGCTTCGCAAGAGCAGGAAAACAAGGTGCTGGTGATTGTTGAGGACTTTTTGACGCGCATCAATGGTTTCTATGCCGCCAATGGCCGCTGGCCGCGCAGTTGGGACAGCTATGCCTATACCGATATCGGCCTGAACCCCCAGGACTGGAGCATGCCCGTGGAAGGCATCCGCTGGGGGCCACACGGCGCTGATGTCGGCCTGGGCACCCAGGCAGGCGACCCATATTTCATCTATGTTGAGAATCAAAGCGGAAACTTGATCAAACTCTATGACGGCTGGCGTATCTGGTGCGTGGCAGCCGATGGTCAATGCTATTACCATCGTGTGGCCCCCGAGAATATTGTGGATATCCGCACCCTGGTTTTAGTGCCCCGGTAGAACCCCTTTTAGTCGCAAGCCCCGATCAAGGTTTCAGTCAGTTGCGCCGTCTGCGCCAGGATCAGATCCGCCCCTGCCCGGCGCAATTCTTTCTCATGTCCAAAACCGCATAAAACGCCCACCGTCTGCGCCCCGGCTGCCCGCCCGGCGCGGATATCCACCGTGGTATCCCCGATCATCAGACAGTTTTCAGGCGCAACCCCCATCTGCTGCGCCGCCCACAACACCGGGTCGGCGAATGGTTTGGTGAACTGGCAGGTGCGGGCCGTGGCCACCGCCTGGAAATACCCTTCCAGCTCAAACTGGCGCAGAAAAGCCAGGGTACCCTGCTGATTGCGGGCACTGACCACTGCCAGCGGATAGCGGGCTGCCAGCGCCGCCAGCATGTCATCCACCCCCTCCATCAGCCAGAATGCTGGCGCTGGTTTTCCCTGAAACCCGAACCTGTCCTTGATGGGGTGCAGCAGCACATCATCCAGGCGTGTGCGGTCCACCACGGCATAAGTCAGGTTGCCGGGCGTCTCCAAAGCCATCACCAGCCAGCGCGAGATGCCCTGCACCGCCCGCTGCGAGAGCAGCCGCGAATCATACAAGGGACTCAGCAGGTTATACAAATGGTGCACAAATTGATCGTCGGTATCGCTGAGGGTACCGTCCACATCAAAACACAAAGCCTGAATGCGCGGGATATCCAGCGGCATATTCCACCTCCACCCGGCCAGAGCTGTCCGGAGAGTTAGTTGTTGTTCACGTAATTGATGGCGTAGTGTGCATCGCCATACAGCGGATTGACGTCCAGCGCCGCCCGGAAGGAAGCCAATGCCCCGGCCCGGTCGCCCTGACGATACAATCCCCAGCCCTGCCACAGCAAGGCCTCTTCCGAATTGGGCGTGCTCTTCAGGGCATAGGCGCTCATCGCCAGCAGGTCTGGCGTGCGCCCGGCGTGGAAATAGGCCAAAAAAGGCCCAAACTGGTAGCGCAGCATGCGCTGCGGCATACCCAGTTGCCGCACGGTATCATAGGCTTCGGCGGCTTCGGCATAACGCGCAAAATACACCAGATTGCTGCCCAGGTTGAACCAGGCAAATGAGTCCTGCGGGTCCTGTTCGATGGCCGCCCGGGCGGCATCCAGGGCGCGCTGGCGGTTGGCGTCCCGCTCCCAATCCTCGCCCAGCAAACCGGCCACCTGCTCCTGCTGCTCCGGCGGGAAGAGCAGGAAAAACACCCGGTTGAAGGTCTTCCAGTTGGCGTCCAGGGTGGCATAGGGCACGACCTGGTTCGGGCCGATGTAGGAATCCTGGGCAAAAAAGACCTGGGCTGCGTCATCGTAACCGGTAAGCAGCAGGTAATGCCCCGACCACAGGTCATCCTGATACCAGAAGGCTTCCGGCAGGGTGAAGGCTTCCTCGATCATCACCGGGAAGCCGGCAGCCAGCAGCCGCTTTAACAATTGCAGATCGCCGCCCACCCGGTAGATCACTTGCAGTTCCGGTACACTGCCCAGCACATAGGCCGCCAGCTCTTCCACATTGACATTGCGGTCGCGCCGGTTGGGTTTGATCTGCTCGGAGATCACGAACTGATCTCCCTGCCAGTCATAAGCCCGCAGATGCATGGCCAGGGTGGCCGGGCCGCAGGCATTCCAGTCCTGTTTTTCAAAGGCCGGCACAGGCAATTCCACCTTTTGCGGCAAAGCAGTCGGCGAAGGCGAGGGACTGGGTACAACCCGCAGGGTTGCTGTGGGAGAAGGGAGTACTGCGGGCGGCGGCGACGTGGGCACCATACCCGCTCCGCCAGGCACAGTATGCACCACCGGCGCGGGCAGCGGGGT
>JAGVAB010000050.1 GCA_020060485.1 Anaerolineales bacterium | reverse complement strand
GGCTTCGCCGCTGCTCAACACCGCACGTTTCTTTTCCTCCCCCGGCCTATGAAGTCTGATTTACAAATCCAATCCGTGCCGGGGGGGAAATGGCGGCAGAAGGCAGCCCATTATCATCAGCATTTTGCATCTACTTTGATCTGGATGACCTTCACTGTTTTGGAAAATCGTAAATGTCAAGCTTTCTTGAGAATGCCATGAAAGGTAAGATGCCGTCCATGTGCAGCAAAAAGCCCAGGCAAGCTGCCAGTGAGTACATGGCGCCGGCCTGGGCTTGATCCTTAAACCCATTTGAACTTGATCAAACCGGTCACTGGGCTTGTATTATCCCCGTATGGGGACGAAGTAACCGGTTTGATTAATTATTTCTTCCCAAAATTCAGTTTCAGCCAGAGACCAGTGTGCCCGTCGGTTCGCCCAGCAATGCACGCCGCAGGACATCGTCCTCCCACAGGTTGAGCACCATGATGGGCATCTCGTTGTCCATGCACAGGGTCAGGGCAGTGCTGTCCATCACTTCCAGCCGGCGGCTGATGGCATCCAGGTAGGTCAACTCGGTGAAGCGCACCGCGTCTGGATACACGTTGGGGTCCTTGTCATATACCCCATCCACCTTGGTGGCCTTGATCAGCACATCGGCGTCAATTTCCATTGCCCGCAGTGCAGCAGCCGTATCGGTGGAGAAATAGGGGTTGCCCGTTCCGCCGCCCAGAATGACCACCCGGCCTTTTTCCATGTGGCGCATGGCCCGCCGGCGGATATACGGCTCGGCTATCGAGCGCATTTCAATGGCGGTTTGCACGCGGGTAATGACACCGATACTCTCCAGGGCATCCATCAAGGCCAGGGCGTTCATCACCGTAGCCAGCATACCCATGTAATCGGCTGTGGCCCGGTCCATGCCCAGTTCAAGACCCTCCCGGCCGCGCCAGAAATTGCCCGCCCCGATCACGATGGCCACATCCACTCCCAACTCGCGCACTTCACGCACCTTTTCGGCAATGTGCAGGGCGCGCTTGGGATCAATGCCAAAGCCTTTCTCGGCGGCAAGCGCTTCGCCGCTCAGCTTCAGCAAAACTCGATGGTATTTTAGATTGGACATAGATTTGCCCTTTCCACCTCTCTACAGTTGTTTTCCGGATTCTATCAAACTAATGCCTCAACCGACCCGGTGTACGGTTTGATAAAAAAAGGCCAACCGAATGGTTGGCCTTTTCTCTATTAATCTTCGCTTTCTTCCTGAGCACCTTCGCCCAATGCCCAGCGAGCAAACCGCCGGATCACCAGGTTTTCACCGGTGGAGGCAATCGTCTGATTGAGCAGTTCCTGAATGGTGATGCTGTCATCACGAATATAGGTCTGGCGCATCAGCACGTTTTCGTCTTTGTATTTCTTCAGATAACCCTCAACGATGCGGGGCAGAATGTTCTCCGGCTTGCCTTCTTCACGAGCCTTGGCGGCTGCGATATCCGCTTCATGAGCCAGTTCCGTCTCGGGGATGTCATCGTCCGAGATGTACAGCGGTGAGGCGGCCGCAATCTGCAAAGCGACTTCATGGGCAAAATTGCGGAAATCTTCCGAGCGGGCCACAAAATCGGTTTCGCAGTTCACTTCAACCATCACGCCCACCCGGCCGTTGCCGTGGGAGTAAAGCTCAACCACGCCTTCTGAAGCCATCCGGCTGGCGCGCTTGGCGGCAGTGGCCAGGCCTTTTTCTCGCAGGTAATCCATGGCCTTCTGGAAATCGCCTTCCGAAGCCTCCAGGGCTTTGCGGCAGTCCAGAATACCGGCATGGGTTGTTTCACGCAGTTCTTTGATCATTTCAGTTGTGATTGCCATTCTTTATTCCTTCATTACAATAATCGGGTCCCGGTTCAAGACGAGAGATTATTTCTCATCTTCCTCGTCAACAAAATCGTCAACAATTTCTTCTTCAGGAACATCTTCTTCAACAATTTCTTCCAGGACTTCTTCCTCTTCCTCAGGGCGCAGCTTGGCCAGAGTGGAGGCTCCCAGCAGTTCCTCGTCTGAAAGTTCTTCGTCACGCGAAAAACGCGGGGCGGCTGCGGCGGCTTCTCTGGCAGCCGAAGTCTCAAAGCCTTCATCCGCAACATCATCCTTGCGCATGGACTTGCCTTCCAGCACAGCATCAGCCATCTTGCCCACCAACAGCTTGATGGCGCGGATGGCATCATCATTGGATGGGATGGGATAATCCACATTGACCGGGTTGCAGTTGGTGTCCACCAGGGCAATCACCGGGATTTCTTTCAGGTTTGCTTCGTGGATGGCTGTTTCTTCACGGGTCACGTCAATCACAAACAGCAGGTTGGGCAGGTTCACCATGTGGCGGATACCACTCAGGCGGATGTTGAGGCGGTTGATCTCGCGCTCGATCATCAGGCCTTCCTTTTTGGTCAGCATGTGGATCTCGCCAGTTTCTGTCATGCGCTCCAGGCGTTCCAGCTCGCGGATGCGCTGCTGAATGGTGACCCAGTTGGTGAGGGTGCCGCCCAGCCAGCGTTCGGTCACGCTGGGCATGCCGCAGCGTTCCGCTTCTTCGCGGATGGTTTCCTGCGCCTGGCGCTTGGTGCCCACAAACAACACCGTGCCGCCCTTGGCAGCCACATCGCGTACAACACCGTATGCATCATTCAGGGATTTCACCGTTTGCTGCAAGTCAATGATATGGATACCATTGCGCTCGGTGAAGATATAGGGTTTCATCGCTGGATCCCATTTATTGGTGCGATGCCCGAAGTGCACCCCGCTTTCCAGCAGGGCTTTCATGGAAACTACAGAAGCCATTTTGCAACTCTCCTTTTGCGTTTTTCCTCCGCCTCCTTCATTCCAGGCCCGAACTGCCCCTCTGGGCAGCACGCCGGGCAAGGTCGGGAGGCGTGTGGGATGATAAGATGGTTAAGCGGAGCAAGTATATCATAGGGGAGTGGGAATTGTCCACATTTTTTGCCGCACGTTTTTTGCCGGGTCTCTGGGATTTGCCGTGGCAGCGGAGTTTGGAGTCACTTGCGGGAAAAGATTTGTTGAAACCACTTCTGCGGAATCGGATAATTGTCAAAATTTCTTGACAAAGAATTATTAAAGTCGTAAACTAGTCAACTAAGAAACGGAATCGGTAAATGGCTACTAAGTTTTTTGGTTCAACAAAAATGATGGGCATGTGCATAATGTGTATGAAGCGAGGAGCTTTTACACCTTTTTTGACATGCCTGTATACGAACCAATAAGACATACAGCCCAAGAAAAAGTGTACTGCTCCTGAAAAATTGAAGGAGCAGCCCCAAGAATGTTGGTCAGCCCGGGAATGCTCCCGGGCTCTTTTTATTTTACCGTTTGACCCGAAGGAGAATGGAATGCCAATCAAAATATCAAACCAGTTACCAGCTTATGAAATCCTCAAGAATGAGAATATCTTCATCATGGATGAAAACCGGGCTATCCATCAAGATATTCGCCCTCTAAAAATTTTGGTTTTGAATTTAATGCCCACAAAGATTGCCACGGAAACCCAATTGCTGCGTTTGCTCGGAAACACACCCTTACAGGTGGAAGTGACCCTGATGCGAACCAGCACACATCAGAGCAAGAACACCTCCGAAGATCATTTGCTTAATTTTTATCAAACCTTTGACGAGCTCAGCGCACAAAGATTTGATGGAATGATCATCACCGGTGCACCTGTGGAACAATTGGAATTCGATCAAGTGGACTATTGGGAAGAACTAAAAACCATCATGGATTGGGGCTTGAGCAATGTATTTGCTCATCTGTATATCTGCTGGGCTGCCCAGGCTGCGCTTTATCACCAGTATGGCATTCCCAAGTACCCATTGGCCGCCAAGCAGTTTGGTGTTTTTGAACATAACGTCATTGAAAAGAACGTCAAGTTGTTACGGGGATTTGATGACGTTTTCTATGCGCCACACTCCCGCCACACAGAAATCCGGCGGGCTGATATTGAGAATGTGCCCAATTTGAGAATCCTGGCAGAGTCAAACAAAGCCGGAATTTACATTGTCGAAGCTGTGGACCGCCGGCAAGTGTTCATCACGGGTCATTCAGAATATGACCCCTTCACCTTGAAAAGTGAATACGACCGTGATGTGGCAGCAGGATTACCCATTTCAATTCCTGACAATTATTATCCTGACGACGATCCGTCCAGGCTGCCTGTTGTACGTTGGCGCGGTCATTCACACTTGTTGTTTGCCAACTGGATCAATTATTACGTATACCAGGAAACACCCTATGATCTGGATCAAACAACCAGTTTATACCGTGTGGAGTGTGAAAAGGAGAATGTATAAACAAATAAGATGCCTGGACATACATCAAGCGGAGTTTCCTGTTTTTCCAGATCAATCAAGATAAAAAAGGGACAATAAATCATGGTACTCAAAAATATCGATCGAAAATTTGGCTTCAACACACGTCAACTGCATGCCGGCCAGGCGCCCGACCCGGCCACAAATTCAAGGGCAGTGCCGATCTACCAGACAACTTCATACCAGTTCAATAACACTGAGCACGCAGCCAATTTGTTTGCACTTAAAGAATTTGGCAATATTTATTCACGCATCATGAACCCGACCAATGATGTTTTTGAACAGCGCATTGCCGACCTGGAGGGCGGGGTTGGAGCATTGGCTGTTTCTTCCGGGCATGCTGCTCAATTTCAGGCTCTCTTTACCCTGGTCGGTGCTGGAGACCATATCGTTTCGGCGTCCACGCTTTATGGCGGCACCTACAACCAATTTGTATATTCTTTCCCCCGCCTGGGGATTGAGGTTACCCTGGTGAACCCGCGTGATCCAGAAAATTTCCGCAAGGCGATCCAGCCGAACACCAAGGTTCTCTATGGCGAAACGCTCGGCAATCCACAGATCAACGTCTTCCCGTTTGAGGAAGTAGCAAAGATCGGCAAAGAATTTGGCATTCCGTTGGTGATTGACAACACTTTTGCAACTCCCTATCTGTTCCGTCCGTTTGAGTGGGGAGCAAATATCGTCGTCCATTCTGCCACCAAATTCATTGGCGGTCATGGCACCTCGATCGGCGGTGTGATCGTGGATGGTGGTAATTTTGAATGGAAGGGCAACCCGCGTTTCCCCAATTTCAATACTCCGGATGACAGCTATCACGGGCTGGTCTATGGCGATCTGGCCGCAGCAGGAATCCCGCCTTTTATCACCAAAGCACGCGTTCAAATCCTGCGCGACTTCGGTGGATGCCTGTCTCCGTTCAACTCCTTCCTTTTCTTGCAGGGACTGGAAACCCTCAGCTTGCGCATTGAACGGCATGTTGAAAATGCACAGCAAGTGGCAGTATTCTTGAACAACCATCCAAAAGTGACCTGGGTGGCATACCCTGGCCTCAAAGAAAGCCCGGACTACCCTGCCGCACAAAAATATCTTCCCCGAGGTTCTGGCGCCATTCTTGGCTTTGGCATCAAAGGTGGCGCAGAAGCTGGAAAGAAGTTCATTGAAAGCCTGAAACTCTTCAGCCATCTTGCCAATGTAGGTGATGCCAAGAGTCTGGCCATCCATCCCGCCACCACGACTCACAGCCAGTTGAACGAAGAGCAACAGATCTCGGCTGGTGTGACCCCGGATTTTGTCCGTTTGAGCATCGGCATCGAAGATATAGACGACATCCTTTGGGATCTGGATCAGGCACTGCACGCATCCTAGCGTGATATGCTCTCTCCTCTGACACCCCTGGCGAACGGGGGTGTCAGAACCTCTTTTCAAAATTTTATCCACGCGTGTCAATGGCCAAGCAAGTGCCAGGGAGTGCAGGTGAGCGACGGCGGCCGCGAAGCGTCCCAGCCGTGATGGGGATTGCCGCGTCGGGTGAAACCCTTCTCGCAAAGACAAAATCACAACATTTTAGTGCGCCCCTGCCACGACTCCACCCGCCAGATTCACCCCGCCTGGGGTATAATCGGCAAAGGATAACATCATCCAAAGGATATCCCGTGGCAAGAAAAAGAACCATCGAAGACCTGACTGTGGAAGAACTGCGCCACCTGCTGATCGAAAAGCAGCGTGCAGAACGCGAGCGGCGGCTGAATCAATTCCGCCGCACAGGGCGCGTGGTACTGGTTGAACCGCAGCCCGGCGGCACCCCGCTGCATGCCCTGCGCAACGACATGGAACCGGCAGAAGACAGCCTGAACGCCGCCCCCGGCTCGCGTTCCAAAAGGCGCACCTGGCTGGAACGGCTGCTGTTCATTGTCGAAGCGGCCGCGGTTCTGGCCCTGGTCTTCATCGTTTTTAACGGGCTGAGCATTCTGCGCGATCTCAACCAGGAAGTGGCCGCCGTGCTGGAAATGCCCACCCTGACCCCCACTCCCCTGATCAGTGCCGTGGTGCTGCCTTCCGGACACACCCCGCCCAATGCCGAGGGCGGCGTGCGCTTCAACGAGGCCGAGATCCCCGACCACCTGCGCCCGCTGGTGCAGTCCCTGGCCGACCTGCCGGTGCCCACTCCCGGCCCGCAGCAAGCCCTGCGTTTGCAGATTTCGGCCATCGGCGTGGATCATCCGGTGGTGCAGGGCGACGGCTGGGAGCAGCTCAAGAAAGGCATCGGCCAGCACATCGGCACACCCAACCCGGGTGAGAAGGGCAATCTGGTGCTCTCGGCGCACAACGACGTGTTTGGCGAGATCTTCCGCGACCTTGACCGGCTCAAACCTGGGGATGAGGTGGTGGTCTTCACCAGCCAGCGCACCTACACCTATACCGTGCAGCAAACCCAGATCGTTGAACCAACCCAGGTGGAAGTCATGGCCCCAACCCAGGAAGCCGTGGTAACATTGATATCCTGTTACCCGTACATGGTGGATAACAAACGCATTGTGGTCACTGCCTATCTGCAGGACCCGTCATAACCATTTTGTGGCAAGACCATCCTGATCAGGATGAATCATTTTTAAGGAGTATGCAATGGCCAAGAAACAAAAACGCAGTGTTGTTGCCAGCACAGGCAAGGCCAGTGTGGCGCGCAGCAATGAATTTGAACCGGATTACACCTTCATCAAAAAAGATCTCAAGAAGATCGGCATCATGGCAGCCAGCTTTTTTGTGATCCTGATCGTCCTCTCCTTTTTCCTCGGCTGATCAGATTCACCCACGGCGGCGATGCGGGAAGGCCCTTCCCCATCGCCGCCGTGTTTTCTCTTCCCCCCTTTGACCCTTCTCTTTAAGAATAGAGGAAACTGCCATGTCCCCGATGTTCGTTCCCGGCCCGGTGGATGTGCCGCCCGAAGTGCTGGCGGCCCAGGCCCGCCCCATCCTCGACCCGTGCAGCGAAGGCTTTGCCGCCCTGCTCGAACAGGTCCGGCAGAAGGCCCAGCCCATCTTCAACACAACCCGGCGCATTCAACTGCTCAGCGCCACCACCGACAGCCTGCAAGAGAGCGCCGTGCGCAGTCTGGTCAAGGAGCGCGCCCTGGCCTGTGTGAACGGCCCCTATTCCGCCCGCTGGGCCGAGATCGCCGCCGCCAACGGGCAAACCGTGGACCTGCTGGAAGCGCCCTATGGTCAGGCCATCTCGCCGGAAAAATTGGCTGCCGCCCTGCAAACCTGCCCGGCCGATGCCGTGCTGCTGGTGCACAATGAACCTTCCACCGGCGTGGAAAACCCGCTGTCCGAGCTGGCCGGGGTGGTGCGCCAGACCTGCCCGGAGGCGCTGATCCTGGTGGATGCGGTCACTTCGGCGGGCGGTGTGCCCGTGGAAATGGACGCCTGGGATGTGGATTTTGTGTTTACCCTTTCGGCGGGCTGCCTGGCCCTGCCGCCCGGACTGGCGTTGACCGCGTTTTCAGAACGGGCTGAAAAAAAAGCCGCCCAGATCGAACACCGCGGCTGGCACACCGATATCCTGCGCTGGGAAAATATGTGCACCCCCGGCGCCGAGAGCTTTGTACCGCCGGTCAGCCTGATCTATGCCCTCAATGCCCAACTGGAACGCATCCACCTGGAAGGCTGGGAGAACCGGTTTGCCCGGCATGTCTTTCTTGCCAACCGCCTGGCGGCCTGGGCGCAGGGCGCCGGCTTGAATTTGCTGGCTTCTCCTGCCTGCCGCTCCAATACGGTCAGCGTGATCGAGAACAACCGCGGCATATCTGTTGAAGATTTGAACCTCTACCTGCTCAAGCTTGGCCTGCGTATTGCCGCCGGCTATGGTTTGCTGCGCTCGCGCACTTTGCGCATCGCCCACATGGGCGAGATCCAGATGCAAGACATGGAAGCCCTGCTGGCCGCCCTGGACGCGTTCCTGGCCGTGCACCTCACCCAGACCGTCATGCTGCCCAGAACAAGGTAAACGCAGTGGCCACCCATACAGGGTAATCCGGGCTTGGCGTGTGGCTTGGTTTTATATCGCAGTTGAGCAGGGTGGGTTGGCAACCCACCCTGCTATTCTTATTTAGGACGGGTCACCTGGCCCCCAACAACTTCACATCCCAAATCGTCATTTTGTCTTGACGCCCAAACTGATGTCCGTTAAAATGGACATCAGTCCAACGGAGTACACAAACATGACAGACGATTCCCTTGTCCCCACTGCCGAGCGCACCCTGCGCCTGATCGAACTGCTGCTGGAACAGCCGGACGGCCTCTCTGCCCAGGAGCTGCTCATCCAGCTGGATATGTCGCGCAGCGCGCTTTTTCTGTTGCTGCGCACGCTGAAAACCCTGGGGTATGTGGAGCAGGCCGAGAAACGCGGCCGCTACCGCCTGGGGCCGCGTCTCAGCGCCTGGCGCAGTTCGCCTGCTCCCGTGCTGCAAGACCTGTTGAGCGCCTTCTACCAGGAAGCCGCCCGCCAGTCCTGGGGCGAGACTCTGGCCCTGGCAGTGCGCACCGGCAATGAGATCCTCATTCTGGCCCAGGTGGAAGGCAGCCGCCAGGTGCGCAGCGTATTCACTGCCGGCCAAAAATACAGCCAGCTTTCAGCGGCCGCCGATATCCTCACCGGCCAGCCTGCCCCGGATGTGCAAACCAACGGCTACCAGTTGACCCGCACAGAGGACAGTATTGAACTGGCCCTGCCCGTGTGCCGCGATGGCCGCCGCCCGGAAGCCGCTTTGCTGCTCAGCGCCCCTGCTTTCCGCTGGCAGGTCGCAGACCTGCTGGACGCCTATCTTTCCCTGCTGCGGGTGATGGCCGCCCGGCTCTCTTACCAGCTCGGCGCCCCGGCTTACACCCCCTTCCAGACCCAAACCAACCCTGCTTTGCAAGCTACCTCGGCCCTGCCCGCTCAGCAAGTGGATGATTTTTTGCAAGGCCCCTGGGCAGCCCGCCTGGCCTGTGTGCGTCCCGATGGTCTTCCGCACGTCATTCCGGTCTGGCAGGAATGGAACGGCGAAGTCTTTCATGTCATCGCCTGGAAAGGCTCGCAGTGGGCGGAATACCTGCTGAAAAACCCCAGCGTTTCCCTCAGTGTGGATGAACCCTGGCCGCCTTTCCGGCGGGTGGTGGTGCGCGGGCGGGCAGAAGCCATTCCTGCTGACGGCCCTGGCGTGGATACTGCCGCCCTGGTGCAGCGCCTGACCCGCCGCTACCTGGGCCAGGCCAACAACGGCCTCAGCCAGCAAATCCACACTGCCTTCCGCATCCGCCCGGAATATCTCGGCGGCTGGCAGGGCATGCCGTCATCACTCAGCGCAGAGGCACAAGCATGAAGCTTGTCATCCGCGACCTGAGCCACACCTTCAGCAACCACCGCCCGCACCCCGCCCTGCAGGACGTTCAATTGGAGATCGAGACCGGCCAGTTTGTGGCCATTGTCGGGCCGAGCGGCTGCGGCAAATCCACGCTGCTGCGCCTGATCGCCAATCTGCTCACCCCCAGCCACGGAATCATCACCCTGGACGGGCGCACACCGGCCGAAATGATCGCCGAACGTCAGATCGCCTGGATGTCGCAAAACCCGGCCCTGCTGCCCTGGCTGACCGCGCGCGCCAACGTGGCCCTGGCGGCCCGCTTCCACCACGAGTGCGCCCAGCAGCTCAGCCCTGAAGAAGCCCTGCGCCTGGTGCGTCTTGAAAATGACCTGGACACTTACCCATCCGCCCTGTCGGGCGGCATGCAGCAGCGCGTGGCTCTGGCCCGCACCCTGATGCTGGACGCCCAACTGTGGCTGATGGATGAACCCTTTGCTGCCCTGGACGCCCTGACGCGTGAACGCCTGACCCATGAACTGGAGCAGATCTGGCGGCCGCTGCACCCCACTGTTTTGTGGGTGACCCATAACATCCACGAAGCCCTGCACCTGGCAGACAGGGTGCTGGTCTTCAGCGACACGCCGGGCCGCCTGATCGCCGACCTGCCAGTGTGCATACCGCGCCCGCGGCAGGAATCTGCCCCCGCATATCAAACCCTGCTGCACAGCCTGCACCACACCCTGACCAGCGGCAGCCCGGAGGTGCAGCCCGCGTGAAGCGCAAACCTTCCCGTTCCGCACTGGTCGCCTGGGGCATCGTGCTGATCTTCCTGCTGGCCTGGGAAGGCGGCGTGCACCTGACCCAAACCCCGCCCTACCTGCTGCCTGCCCCCAGCCTGGTTTTCAAAACCCTGATTGCCCATCCGGCCCTGTATATCAGGGCTGCCGGCATCACCCTGGGCGAGGCGCTGGGCGGCCTGCTGCTGGGCGTGCTGGCCGGCACGCTGATCGCCAGCCTGCTGACCCTGCTGCCCGGCCTGGAGGACGGGGTGATGACCCTGGCCATCCTGATCAAATCCACGCCGATGGTAGCCATCGCCCCCTTGCTGACCCTGTGGCTGGGTTTTGGCGTGCTGCCCAAGATCATCATTACTGCCCTGTTGACCTTCTTCCCGGTGCTGATCAATGTGCTCAACGGTTTGCAGCGCACCGACCCCGCCATGCTGGACCTGTTCCGCTCATGGCATGCCAGCCGCGGCGAGACCTTCTTCCATTTGCGCGTGCCATATGCCTTGCCGTATCTTTTCTCGGCGCTCAAGATCAGCGCACCACTTTCTTTGATCGGGGCAGTGGTGGCCGAATGGACCGGCGCCTCCGGCGGTCTGGGACGTACCATGTGGCTGGCGTACAGCAACCTCAACCTGCCTTTCATGTTTGCCGCCATCCTGCTGCTGGCCGCCGGCGGCATGGTGATGTACCGCCTGCTGGACACGCTGGAAAAGAGGATCGTCTTCTGGCAGGGGAACACAGTGGAGGAGTAATTGAGAAGTGATTTTGGCAACCACTGCGCTGCGATAACGCCTGAAGTTGTTACAACAATCATTCTCGCAGGAACGGGGTGCGCAGCCCGCAAACGAAATCAACCTTAAAAAGAGTTATCTTGCAAATCGTGAACACCAGTGGAAAGCCGGATCAAGCAGGCAGTGTATTGAGTACGCCAACATTTCTAAAAGGAGTCCTTGTTCCATGAAACGTATTTTTCCCGTCATCCTCATTTTGACCATCATCCTGACTGCATGCCAGCCCGCTGCAAATGCCTCCCCGGCCGCTGACGAAGCCGAGTGGATGGAAATGGTTTTCATGCCCGGCTACAAGCCCCAGGCCAACCTGCCCTTTGTGGGCGCCTATGTTGCCCAGGAAAAAGGCTTCTTCGCAGAGCAGCAGCTCAAGGTTGCCATTGAACATTCCCCCGGCGGCGGCGAGCATTTGCAGCTTGTGGCGGCCGGCAAAGTGCAGGTGACCACCCAGGACGCGGCCGTCCTGCTCCAGCGCCGGGCCGACCCTGGACTGCCACTGGTATCCATCGCCCTGATCGGTCAGCGCGGCCAGCAGGCTTTTGCCGCCCTGGCAGACTCGGGCATGCAGACCCCCGCGGATTGGGCCGGGCACACGGTTGGTTACAAAGGCACCCCGCCGCCTGATCTTTTTGCCTTGATGAAAGCCGCCGGTCTGGACAGCAGTCAGGTGGAACTGGTCAACGTGGGTTTTGACCCGCGCCTTCTGTCTGAAGGCAAGGTGGATGTCTACCCGCTTTACAAATCCAATGAACCCTACCTGCTCGAAAGCTGGGGCAAACAACTGGTGCTGTGGGACGCAGCCGACTACGGTGTACCCACCCTGGGCCTGGCCTACGTCACCACTGACCAGACCCTGGCCGAACAGCCGGAATTGCTCACCCGTTTCCTGGCCGCCTGCCTGAAGGGCATTCAGTATGCAGAAGAACACCCGGAAGAAGCGGCACAGATCGTGCTGAAATTTGCCGGCCCTGAAGCGGATGTGGCTCACCAACAATATATGCTTGAAGCAGAACTGGCAGATGCACTCAACGAAAACGGCTACGGCTGGCAGACTGCCAGCCAATGGCTGGCCCTGGCTGAGATGCTCCAGGAAAACAATGCCATGCCAGATGTGGATGTGCCGCAGGTTTTCACGAATGAGATTCTGGAAGCGGCTTATCAGCGTCTTGCCCGCTGACAATCTCTGACACAATTAAGACGGGCCTGGTACATTCCAGGCCCGTTTGTTCTTTCAACTTAATTTTTATCAGGACATCCACGTCCCAATCTCGCTCCAGGCATATTCCAGGTGAGAAGCCAGGCGCTGGCCCAATTTTTTCTTGACCCGCAGATATACAAATTCCATCAGTTCAAAGCCGCCCAGTTCGTCCAACCGCTTGCCGATCTCGCGCGCCCGCAGGTGGCGGCATTGCGAGTTGTAAGGCGTCCCGGGCCGCTCGGAGAGATAATCTTCCCGCTCGCCGATCGTGAGCAATTCGGCAATCAAGTCACTGACTTCCTGTTTATTCTGCGGGGCGTATGGCCGGTGGAATAAATTTTTCAAAAGACCCATCCTGCCCTCCTGTCCAACTGACCTTTGCCTATATCATACTGGAAATTTTGTCATCAGTCCACTATAACGCCGCGGCAATTCAGGGCGTTCTCAAAGTTATCTTTTTTCTGCTTGATCTTTTTGCCGCTTTCTTGGTAGAATTCAGTATGATGAAGCAGGAATGAATCTTTTTGCACACCGGGCTCTGCCGCGCACTCTCTCTGGTTGGGGGAACCATTTATTCATTCCTTTAATGTCTCAATGAATTGATTGTCTTTCTTTGCCAGGCAGATACCGAAAAATTGATTTTTCTCTGTTGGGAAAAAGATTGAAATTTTTCCAACAAGGGGAATCGATTTTTTTTGCGGTTCTGGTTATAACCGCAGGGCAGGCGAATGATCCTGTCAAAAGCTGTTTGTATAAGGAATAAGAACATTTGTTGGCATTGCTTTTGGAACGAGCATTCTTCGACCACGATTGTGGCGGTTTGGCTTTGAAAGGCTGTGAACTTTCATAAAGAAACCCCACTGAATTTGAACCTTTGATATTTTTTGAGCAATCATTCTGATTAACAGAGAAACAATGGAAACTACCATACAACCATTTTCAACCCGGCGCACATTTGCCATCATTTCTCACCCGGATGCCGGAAAAACCACACTAACCGAGAAACTTTTACTCTACGGTAATGCAATCGAACTGGCAGGCAGCGTGCGTGCGCGCCGCAATCAGCGTAGTACAACTTCGGACTGGATGGAAATGGAACGCCAACGCGGCATTTCCATTACCTCCACCGTGCTACAGTTCCCCTACCAGGGGCAGATCATCAATTTACTGGACACACCCGGGCATCAGGATTTCTCGGAAGACACTTACCGCACCCTGGCTGCTGTCGACAGTGCCGTGATGGTATTGGATGCCGCCAAAGGTGTTGAGCCACAAACCCGCAAACTGTTTGATGTTTGCCGTAAACGCGGCATCCCGATCTTTACCTTCATCAATAAAATGGATCGTCCGGCCCGCCCGCCGCTGGAATTGCTGGACGAAATCGAGAATGTTCTGGGCATGCAGCCGGTTCCCATCAACTGGCCGCTGGGAGATGGCCTGGATTTTAAAGGCGTATATGACCGCAGCCGCGGCGGCGTTTACCTTTATGAGCGCATTGAGCGCAATGAACGCATGGCGCCTGAAACATTTGCCAGTGTCAACGATTTGCTTTCAGCCGGGCTAATTGGCCCTGCCCAGATTGAGAAATTACAAGCAGACATTGATTTGCTGGACGGCCTGGGCATTGAATTTGATCAGGCACGCATGCTGGCAGAGGAGCAAACACCAGTCTTTTTTGGCAGTGCTCTTACCAATTTCGGCGTACGCATTTTTCTGGATGCATTTATTGACCTTGCCCCTGCGCCCCAACCATTTGAAAGCAGCAAGGGAATCGTATCCCCGGCCGAAAACGGATTTTCGGGCTTTGTTTTCAAAATACAGGCGAACATGAATCCCAAACACCGCGATAGTGTGGCTTTTGTGCGAGTCTGTTCAGGAAGGTTTGAGCGTGGGATGGAAGTGATCCATGCCCAGAGCGGCAAAACATACCGCCTGCAGCGCCCGTATAAACTTTTCGCTAATGAGCGTGAAATCATTGATGAAGCCTTTCCTGGAGATGTGATTGGTTTGCCCAATACGGGCAGTTTTGGCATTGGGGATACATTGTGTGAAAACCAGCCGTTTCAATTTTCACCTATTCCACGCTTTCACCCCGAGCACTTTGCGCTGTTGCGCAATATGGATTTGGGCAAACAAAAACAATTTCTCAAAGGTTTGCGGCAACTGGAAACAGAAGGCGCTGTGCAGGTTTTTTATAATATTGACGCATTCAAACGTGAGCCTGTTTTAGCCGTGGTTGGCGAACTGCAATTTGATGTGGTCCAGGCCAGACTGGAATATGAATATAACGTTCCGACATCCCTTGAACGACTGCCGGTCAGCATGGCGCGTTGGGTAAAGGGTGATGAGAAAATGATCTTGCAGGTCAAAAACCGTTCAAATGTCCTGTTGTGCTTTGATGTCGATCAACATTACGTGGCTTTATTTAAAGAGCCGTTTCACTTTCGACACACTTGCGAGAATTTTCCAGAGTTAACATTTGAAGCAAAAGGTTAAACTGCAAACCGGAATTTCAAATTCATGCATTCTGCAGAAAAGCCTTCTCAAGCTGCCCAATCAATCCACCATGGTGCAGAACCGCGAAAAGGCACCGTTTCAAATGAGAACAGCTTAAGAAAAACCAGCCGGGCTTTGCCCCGCGCGCCGTGCATTTCGTATATACTTCAATTTGTGCTATACTGTGAATGATGTACGAACATCCATTCTGGTCTGGCTGGGCACAATTTTTGCACCGCTGGGGAATGCATAGACCAGCAGCAATGATCCTGGAATCTGCTGGCCCGCTGGCCGTGCTGCTCTCTCAAGCCATTTACTTGGCGCAGCCTTTCATCACCACCAGTATGCAGGATGGAGAGTGGGAAGCGCTGGCCGCGCTTTTTGAAGATGAACAAAAGAGTCAGGCCTTTGCAGCCTTCTTGCGGGAGGAGGATCCATCTTGACGACCGACATTGACAACCTGCTGGCATTGCTGATCGTGATCCTGTGCGGCGGCATCATGTTCTTTTCCGCTTTGCCTTCCAGTTCCTTACGCTTTGCCAAAAAAGCAAAACCCGGCCGCAAGCAGCCTCTGCGGCCTCTGCCCGCATTTCAGAAGCTGCGCCGGGCGATTGGCCTGGCTATTGAAGACGGTCAGGGCGTGCATCTTTCGCTGGGCAAAGCCAGCATCCTGCAAGCCAACGCGGCCTCGGCCCTTTCTGCATTAAGCACCCTGGAGCGCCTGGCCCAGCTCAGCATTGTCAGCGACCAGCCACCCATCGCCACCAGCGGCAATGGCAGCCTGGCCATTCTCAGCCAGGACACCCTGCAAGCAGCCTATCGCAGCGGCAGCGCCCTGGCCCAATACAGCCCGGACCGCGGGCGAATGACAGGCCCCACCTCTTTTTCCTACCTGGCCGGCACCATGCCGGTTGTCCACCGCGAGAAAGTTTACGCCAATATCCTGATCGGCAACTTTGGCCCCGAGATCGCTCTGCTGTGCGAGGCGGCCGACCGCCAGGGCACTTTCACCCTGGCTGCCAGTGACGCCCTGCCCGCCCAGGCGGTTTTGTATGCCACCGCCCAGGAACCGCTGATCGGCGAAGAAATGTTCGCCATCCCCGCTTATCTGCAAGCCGGGCGTTTTCATCGCTCCAGCATCCAGGCCCAGGACATCCTGCGCTGGGGTGTGATCGTGATCATTGTGCTGGGAGCCATCCTGAAACTCCTTGAGCAATTATTGGGATTTGCATTGCTATGAGAGCACCTGTATCCACCGCCATTGCCATTGCTGTGGCTGTCATCCTTCTTCTGGGCAGTTTCCTGCCCCTGCCTCTGCTGCAGGACGTGTTGCAGCCTTATCTATTGGGGTGTGCGGTGATCGTGGCCGGGGTGGCCACCCTGATTGGCATCTACAATTTGCTGACAGTACACCTCAAAAAACTGGTTACCCCCAAGGCCGGCAATGTCTACAGCCTGGTTCTGCTGCTGGCATTTCTGATCACCTTTTTGGCCGGTCTATGGTTCACCCCGGCCGATACCCGCTTCCAGCGTGTGGTCACTTACATCCAGGTGCCGGTGGAAACCAGTCTGTTGGGTGTGTTGGCCATCAGCCTGACCTATACCAGCCTGCGCCTGCTCAAACAGCGTCATGATCTCATGGCCTGGGTATTTGTGTGCAGTACCTTTTTCTTTTTGATCGTCACCGGCGGTTACATTACATTGCTGGTCGGAGACGCGCCCGCTCTGCGCGGCATGATCCATTTTATTAACAGCCTGCCTCTGGCCGGCGCCCGCGGTATTCTGCTGGGCGTTGGACTGGGCAGTTTGACAACCGGGCTGCGCGTCGTCTTTGGCGCCGACCGCCCCTATAGTGGATAACAATGCCTGAGATCATTCGCTGCCCCATGTGTGGAAAAGAAAACCCGGCCCATACCGAGATTTGCCAATTTTGCCAGGCGCGCATCAAACCGGTCAGTGGCGGCTTAAAGCCCCCGCCTGGCGAGGAAGTTGACTGGCTGCGTGACCTTTCTGCAGTGGACGAAACTGCCCCGCACAGCGAAATTCCGCAAGACTCAGCCCCCGCAGCTGATGATTCCTTCCTGCTGGACAGACTGCGCTCTTCCGCCTTGATCGAACAGACACCCGCCCCACCTGTCGAAGATGAACCCTTCATCCCGATCGAGCGCAATGAAGAAGGCAATGCCGATTGGTTAAACATCCTGGAAGAATCTAGCGCCAGAAAAGAAAAAGGCGTCCCTGATCTGCCAGCCGGCGAATTACCCGATCTGGACAGTTGGCTGGATACACTTGACCAAAAGGGAAACGCCCAGCCCGAACAGCCCGCCCCTGAAAATGGCCTGGGAAAAACTGCTCCCCGCAGGATTACTGACCGTCTCTCGGAGAACGTGGCCGAAACTGAAGCAGAACTACCTGATTGGCTTAACCACCTCAGAACCGAGCCTGACGAACTGCACTCAGAAAGCGCTGCCCCGCAAAGCCCGCCGCCTTTCACCAGTACTTCGCCCGATGAAGAGGATGAACTGCCGCCCGACTGGCTGCATACGGCTACCCCATTTTCCACTGGTTTTACAGGCTCTCTGGCACAATTGCAGCCATTGGAAGATGATGAAGATGAAGCCGAAGCGCCTGCCCAGGCCGCGGATTTGCCCGACTGGCTTCAGGAAATATCCCCGTTTGCGCCGACAGAAGGGCAAAGCGGGGAAGGACTGCCGCCCATGCAGGGCGCTGAGGAATCGTATACACCTGCATTCCATGGATTTGACCTTCCGCAAGGCTTTGAGAGTGAAGCCCAACCGGTTGAACCGCCCGCGGAACCCTTCCTGCCGCTGGAAGGCGCTCCCTTTGCTTCTCCCTTTGTGGATGAAGACCTGCCAGACTGGACGATGATGGAGGAAACGCCGCAAAGCCAAACATGGCAGGAACCTGCGGCAGATGCCGAACCAGACGCAACAGAAGAAACCCCTGAACCGACGGCGCATCCCTTTGCGGAAGATAGCATGCCGGACTGGCTGGAAACCGGAGAGATCGCTGATCTGCTGCCTCAGGGACAGCCCGGGGAAAGCGAAGACGAGCTGACTCCCGCCGATCTGCCTGGCTGGCTGACGGCCATGCGCCCGGTGGAGACCGTCGTTCCTGAGACCCAGGCCAGCCTGGATGAGCACATTGAAAAATCCGGGCCGCTGGCGGGTTTGCGCGGCATTCTGCCTGCCGACCGCCAGACCATCCAATACCGCAAACCACCCATTTACTCCACCAGGCTTAAGGTGAGCGAAAACCAGGCCAGTCATGCCGGCTTGCTGGAAGATTTGTTGAGAGCAGAGAACAAACCGCGCAGCACCAAACGCGAAAACTTGCAAGGTTCCAAACGCCTGATGCAGTTGGTGGTTGCCGTGGTGTTGATCCTGGTGCTGGTGGTTTTCAAAGGCGCAGGTAATCTGATCGATTCACCCGGCCGGCCCTATCTGATGCCCTATGTGATGCCATTCCACAGCCAGATCGAGAATCTGGCAACCGGTTCGCCGGTTCTGGTGGCGGTGGACTATGACCCCGGATACGCCGGCGAACTCAAAGCCGCTTCGAATACAGCCATCCAGCGCCTGATGCACAATCAACAGCGCCTGGCTGTCATTTCCGGCGTACCGGCTGGCCCGGCGCTGGCAGAAGACCTGCTGCAAACTGCCTACTACAGCCAGCACACAATCGACCCCGGCTTTTCACTGAACACCAATACCATCAACCTGGGCTATCTGCCTGGGGGGATCACCTCGCTAAAGGAATTTGCCCTGCGGCCGCAGCAGGCGGCTCGCTATGGACTCACCTCCACCTATGGCGGCTTGATCCCCTGGGATCATCCCGCCTTGCAAGGGGTGAGCAAGCTGACCGATTTTGGCATGTTGATCGTTATCACCGATAGCGTTGACAGCGGCCGCGCCTGGGTGGAACAAGTGCAGCCCTTCCTGGGCGGTGTGCCCATGCTGCTCATTTCCAGCGCCCAGGCGGCGCCCATGCTCGAGCCGTATGTCCAGTCCGGGCAAGTACAGGGAATGATTTCCGGCCTGGCAGGCAGTGTGGCTTATGAGAATGTCCTGCAGCAACCCGGCGCTGGCCTGTCCAATTGGATTGCATTCCAGGGCGGCATTGCGGTGATCATCGCCTTGATCCTGGTAGGCATTCTGCTGCAATTGTTTGTCATCCTCTTCGCCAGCCGCAAAGCAAAGGAGGCTTGAGACGATGTCATCTCCCGGTCTCTTTTGGAGTTTCACCAGTTTCATCCTGACCCTGTTGATCTTCAGCTATTTCTTTGGCGATAACCCGTTGTTCCGCCTGGCAACGTATCTTTTTGTGGGTGTAACATCCGCTTATGTGGCCGTGGTGGTCATCTACCAGGTGCTGTTGCCGCGGCTGGTCTGGCCCTTGCTGCATGGCGGCATGGCCGAACGCGCCTTTGTGATCCTGCCCCTGCTATTAAGCCTGCTGCTGCTGACCAAGCTCTCACCAAAAGTCTCACAGATCGGCAGTGTTCCGATGGCTTACCTTGTTGGAGCGGGAGCGGCGGTTATCATCAGCGGTGCGGTTACCGGCACCATCCTCAGCCAATCGCGCGCCGCCATCCAGATGTTCAACCTGCAATCGGGTACAATCCAGGGCAGCGGGCCTGTCTTTCAGTTCATCACTGCCAGCGTGCTGCTGGTGGGAACCGTGACCAGCCTGGCTTATTTTCACTTCGGCGCCAAACCCAAGCCAAACGGCCCGGCACAGCGCTCGGCGCTGGTGGAAAAGCTGGCGCGGGTGGGACAGGTGTTCATTGCCATTACCCTGGGCGCCTTACTGGCAGGCGTATATGCCACTGCTATCACCGCCTTGATCGAAAGGCTGGACTTTATTTTGCAATTCTTTCAATCTTTAACCGGTTGATCTAGGGACTTATGGCAACTTCAATTGTTGATGCTGAATCCATTCTGGCGATCGAAATCGGCTCTGTGCAAACCAGGGCTGCCCTGTTTGACGTGGTGGAAGGCAGATACCACTTTGTAGCCAGCGGCAGCGCCCCAACCACGGTCAATGCCCCCTTCCGCGACGCTGGGGAATGCGTGCACCTGGCAATTGAAGATTTGCAATCTGTCACCGGCCGCATCCTGCTAGACAAGGACTCGCACATCATCCTGCCCGGCAAAGCGGATGGCAGCGGCATCGACCGCATGGCGATCACGTTTTCTGCCGGCCCCGTGTTGCAAGTGATCAACGCCGGTCTGCTGGACGATGTATCCTTGGAGAGCGGCATGCACCTGGCAGCCACCACCAACGCCCGCATTGTGGAAACCTTTGGTTTGTCCGATGCGCGCTCCACTGACCAAAAGGTGGATGCCATCCTCAAGGCCGAGCCCGATCTGATCATTTTGACCGGCGGCACAGAGCAGGGTGCAAGCCGCTCAGTGCTCAAGATGGTCGAATTGATCATGATGACCTGCCGCATCCTGCCCGAAGACAAGCGTCCAGAGATCATCTACGCCGGAAACCGGGTGCTGGGCAAGCGCATCAAGGAAATTCTGGACAAGACTGCTTCTGTCCACGTAGCGCCCAACGTACGCCCTTCCATTGACCTCGAAGATATCAGCCCGGCCGAAGCCATTCTTACCGGGGTGGTCACCCGCATCCGCAGCCGCCAGATCGGCGGCCTTCAGCCGCTCGGCCAGCGCTGCAGTGCCCCACCGCTGCCTGCTCCCCAGGCATTCGGGCGCATGGTACGTTTCCTGAGCGAGATCTACAACCCGGCCAAAGGTGTGATGGGCGTGGATGTGGGCGCTGAATCCACCATCCTCAGCGTGGCTGTGGATGGCAGCCTGAATAACAAGGTTTTTCCCGTCGGCCTGGGCAGCACCATCCTGCGCATCCTCGACCATTATGAACCGGCCGAAATCCTTCAATGGCTGCCGCTGCCATTGAATGAAGAAAGCCTGCTCAGTTATCTCTGGCAAAAGAGCATCTCCCCCGCCAGTCTGCCGATTGACCAGACAGCCATGGTCATTGAACAGGCTGTGACCCGCCTCATCCTGCGCCATGCCATGCAGACTGTCAGTGAACAGTGGCAAAAAGACGTGGACAGTGAACTTGCCTTTGAGCCGATCCTGGTCAGCGGCGCTATTCTGCGCAACGCACCCAGCCCGGCCCAAAGCCTGCTCATGCTGCTGGATGGATTGCAGCCCATCGGCATCAGCACCCTGATCCTCGACCAGAATGATCTGACTGCCAGCCTGGGCGCCATTGCCGCCTTCAATCCGGTATTACCGGTGCAGGTGCTCGAATCGGGGGCATTTCTCAATCTGGGAACGGTGATCTGCCCGGTTTCACGGGCGCGCCTGGGAACGCACATTCTTAACGTGAGGCTGGAGCATGAGAACGGGCTGAAAGAGAATTTTCAGATCAAACAGGGCAGCATTGTATCCTTGCCCTTGCGCCTCGGCCAGACGGCCAACATCCACCTGGATGCGCTGCGCGGCACAGAGATTGACCCGCAGGGCAGCCGCGGCGGCAGATTCAAGATCGTTGGCGGCATCTGCGGGGCGGTGATCGATGCCCGCGGCCGCCCGATCCAGCTTCCCAAAGAAGATGCCCGCCGCCGCGACCTGCTCAAAAAATGGCAAACCTCACTGGAAAACGCCCTTTAGGGCCTTCTGGTATGATATTTGCAACCATCTACAACAAGAGATGCCTATGTTAGCACCAGTGACTCATATCGTTCCACTCACCAAGATCCGCCGGGCAAGACTGCTGCCTGCCAAAGGCCGCGTCCTGGTCCATGTTGGTCAAAAGGTTGGCGCTTCTGATGTTGTAGCTGAAGCCCGGCTGCAAAACCAGCATACCCTGGTTGACGTGCAGCGCGCCCTTAACCTGACCAGCCCGGCCGAGACCCGCAAGTTGATCGACCGCAAACTGGGCGAGCGCTTGCAGACCGGGGATGTGATCGCTGAAACCGGCAAGATCTTCCGCCGGGTGGTGCGGGCGCCGGTCAATGGGATGATCGTGATGATCAGCAATGGGCAGGTGTTGATCGAAGTGGAAAACCCGCCCTTCCAGCTTAAAGCTGGTCTGGAGGGCGAAGTGGTGGAAGTCATCCCTGAACAGGGCGTGCTGGTGGAAACCAACGGGGTCCTGCTGCAAGGGGTGTGGGGCAATGGCAAGATCAATCAGGGCTTGCTGCTCAACCTGGCAAGCAAACCGGATGAAGAACTGACCCCTGGTAAACTGGATGTGAGCATGCGCGGTGCAGTGGCGGTAGGCGGCTGGTGCAGCCAGCCGGAAACCATCAGCGCCGCCGCCCAACTACCGCTGCGGGGACTGATCCTGGGGTCGATCACCCCCAACCTCATCCCGGCAGCCGAACAGGCCGAGTTTCCCATCCTGGTGCTGGAAGGGTTTGGACAAATTGGGATAAACAGCATTGCCTACAAACTGCTGACCACCAACGAGCAGCGTAATATTGCCCTCAACACTGCCCCCTGGAATGCCTTCAGTGGCATCCGGCCTGAAGCGGTCATCTCGCTGCCAGCCCCGGCAGAGACAGGCCCGGAGGTGGAAACTTTCAGCCCCGGGCAGACCATTCGGGTGCAGTCCCGGCCCTACCTCGGAAAAACGGGCATTCTGGCAGAAATTCTGCCCGGCCTGATCCGGCTGGATAACGGCCTGCGTGCCCGCGCTGGCATTGTCCGCCTTGAGAATAACCAGGAAGTTACCCTGCCGCTGGCAAATTTGGACGTACTGAAATAAAATTAATGTAATGGCACAAGCCATACCCACCCGGAGGAGAAGGACTGATGAGCGACGATAATCTGTTTGATGATAGCCTGTTTGAGGATTTCGAAGAGGAAGTCCCGCCGTTTGAATCCGATTATGGTGATGACCTGGATGTGGAGGAAACCGGCGGCCAAAGGCCCGGCGGCAACCGCACCTTTGTGGTGATCATCGGCATTATTTTTGCTTTCTTACTGTTGATTGGCGGTGCGATCGCAGCTTATGTTCTTTTGATCGCCCCCAGGACGCAGGCAAAAGTTGCCCAGCAGGCAGCCTTGATTAACGCCCAGAATACGGCCACCTCTGTGGCTGCTACCGAGTTGGCCTTCGTCATGCAGCAGGCCCTCACCCCCAGCGCCACGCTGGAGCCTACCGCCACGCTGGTGCCGACCGAGGAACCCACGTCCACGCCAGTGATGCTCGTCGCCACCGACACGCCAGTGCCCACCGCCACAGATGAGTTTGGCCTGGAAGTCGGCGCCGGAGATTTTGAAGCTCTGACGGCCACGGTTGGAGCCTTGCTGACCATGGCTGCCCAGGGACAGACGACCACTGCCACGCCTTCAGCCCTGCCGACCTCCGGTTTTGCGGATGATGTTGGCCTTCCGGGTATGCTGGGGCTGGCTGTACTGCTGGTAGCGATCATCTTTCTGGCGCGGCGGCTGCGCTCAGCTGCCAGCGGCGCCCGCTAAAACCGGCACGTATTTCCTCCTCCGGTATTGCTTGTCGTATACCAAGACCGGGCTGATTTCTCAGCCTGGTCTTTTTTATTAACCCAGTCACTTCGACCCCCATACGGGGATGATACAAGCTCAGTGACCGGGTTGATTTGTGTTTCAATGCTGATAACAGCTTTCCGGGCGGGGAGAAGATCACTGCCCGGCAGCGGCCTGCACAAAAGCCTGGATGCGCTGCAGATCCTTGCAGAAGCCCCCGCCAGGCAGGGGACGGTTGGTGTGACTCAACGAGTCCACTCCCCAGGGCTGCACCACGCGGATGGCTTCGACCACGTTTTCCGGGCGCAGACCGCCTGCCAGGATGACCGGAATGCGGGTTTTCTCCACGATCTCGCGGCTGATGTTCCAGTCGTGGGTCGCGCCGGATGCGCCGATACCGTCGATGTCGGGGGCAACCGAGTCGAGGATCAACAGATCGGCCACTTCCTGGTATTCCAGGGCATGGTCAACAGCCTCGCGGCTGGTGCCGACAGGGATGGCCTGCATGATGCGCATACCAGCGGGCAGCATGGGGCGCAGCGCACGCACGCCGCTCGCCGGCAGTTCGCCAAAAGGCGCACATAAATGCAGAATATCCGGTTGAACGGCCTGCACCATGCGCACAATCTCATGCAGGTCTCGGTCAACGCTTAACGCTACACAGGTTGCACGGCTGCCTACACCAGCGCAGATCTCGTGCGCCAGGGAATAGGAAATTTCGCCAGGCAGGCCATGTTCCGCGGGGGTCAGGCCGATATGGTTTACGCCCAGGCCGACCACGGCCAGTGCTTCTTCCAAAGACTGCATGGTATAGATTTGAACGATCATTGTGATTTTATAAACCTCATGGGCAAATATAAAAAGTGGCCGGTCAAACCATCAATCAGCAAAACCGCTTGCCTGATCAACAGGTTGACTGATTCCTGATTGACTTCATTTCACACTTTCTGCTACTGACTCGCCATACTTCAGCAAGGCCGTGACCATCTCAGGTGAACGTCCTTCGGCATACACGCGCAGCACCGGCTCTGTGCCCGAAGGGCGGATCAGCAGCCAGGAATCATCAGCCAGAATGTATTTCACCCCGTCAGCAGTGGACACTTCGCTCACAACTTCGCCGCCGATCTGGGGCGGGGCGTTTTCGACCAGGTGCTGCACCATCACCGATTTGGAAACCGGCCGGCTGAGGCGCTGGTCACGGCGCTCGTAATGGGCCGGGCCGACATCCTTCAACAGATCCTCCACCAGGTCATACAGGGTGGCGCCAGTGCTGGCGATAATCTCGATCAACAGCAGCCCCATGAGGATCCCGTCACCTTCGGGAATATGACCCTTGAAGGAGATGCCACCGGACTCTTCGCCGCCGATCAACACGTCCTCATTAAGCATGTAGTCAGCAATATGATTGAAGCCCACCGGCGTTTCATGCAGGGTCAGGCCATAACGTTTCGCCAGACGGTCGATCATGCGTGTAGTAGAAACGGTGCGCACCACAGAACCAGTCAGGCCGCGCTTCTCCACCAGATGGCGTAAGGAAAGAGCCATGATCTTGTGCGGGTCAACGAAATTGCCCTTCTCATCCATTGCGCCAATACGGTCTGCGTCGCCATCAGTGGCCAGGCCGTAATCCCCCAGACCGGTGCTGATCGCCCCTGCCAGGGTATGCAAATACCGTCCAATCGGTTCGGGATGAATGCCGCCAAAACCGGGGTTCATCTCGTTGCGGATCTCATGCACTTCAATGCCAGTGCCCTGCAAAATGCCGGCGATCGTTCCCCTGCCCGAACCGTACATCGAATCGACCACCACGCGCTGCTTGGAATCGGCAATGACGTCAAAGTCGATCAAATTGCGCAAATGGGCTGAATAATCCGGAATGGGGTTAAAGCGCTTGATCAAGCCTAAATTTCTGGCCTGATCCATGTCCATCAGGTTGGGGCCGCGTCCCTGGGCTTCGTTGTCATTCAGGTACACTTCCACCTCGCGGCATTGCTGGGGCAGCGCCGAGCAGCCAAAAGAGGACTTGAGCTTGATGCCGTTGTAACGCGGCGCATTGTGAGAAGCCGTGATCATGATCCCGGCAATGGCATTCAGATGACGGGTGGCAAAGGATATGACCGGGGTGGGCGCATCCGCCTGGCTGAGATAAACAGTGAAACCATTTGCGGCCAGCACGCGGGCAGCTTCGGTGGCATAACGGTCTGACAAAAAACGGGTATCAAACCCGATGACCACCTTTTTTGCTTCGGATGCATTTTCATCCGGCAACTTGCAGGTTTTCCATGTCCCCGAGGCAGCCGCATCTGCGATGGCCTGGGTCACCTGTCGAAGGTTGTGAAAGGTAAAAGTGTCTGAAATGACAGCGCGCCAGCCATCGGTTCCAAAGTTAACGGTCATTGATAAACTCCTGTAAAGAAATAATAATGCAGGGGGATAGCTTTCCGCCAGCCGCCTGTTGGTACAGCATCAAGGGATCACGGCGCGGGCGGCGTTGCCGTGGCGAGCAATGATTTTACCACCCAGCCTTCAATTCCGTCAGTAGTGATGACCTTGACCCAGGTGGTGGTGCCTTCCTGAACATCGCTGCCTGGAACAATCTCCACCAGCATGCCATTCATCAGACTGATGGCCACCAGGGCATCGCGGGAAGGCTCCAGCCTCACCAGCAACCCGCCTCCCGAGCCGGCGTTGACGCGCCCATAAATGGGCGTTGGCCGCGGGCTGACCGTAAGGGTCGGTGTGCGGGTCGGCACCAGGGTATTGGTAGGTCGCGGGGTTGCGGTTGGTGGCGGGGGTGTCATCGTCATGGTAGCCGTCAGGGTTGCCGTTGGCGTGTCGGTGGGCGTGCTGGTAGGAACAGCCACCTGCAAACCAATGGCCGTGCCCATGCCGCTCAAGGCCACCAGAGCCGCCACACCGGCCAGCAGCAGGGTGGTGCCAGCCGTATAACCGAAGATGCCGCGCGGGCGCACACCAATCACCACCAGGGTGATCGCCCCCACCAGAACAGCCCAGGCTGCGTGCACCACAAAGACCAGCAGACCGTCTGGCCACAGACCGGGAATGCCGCTGATCAGGCCAAAACCGGTCACACCCAGCGGCATGAAGACTTCATAGGCCAGGGCCACGCTGGCAACCAGCGTCCGCTGGCGCGGCGAGCGCACGATGAGGAAGGTGGTCATGGCTGCGCCCAGGGTCAGGAGCAAAAAATTGGCCCAGGTGAACTGGTTGAACTGGTAGGCAACCGTGGTCAGTATTTGTGCCGAGCGCGCATCCATGAAAACGCCCCCCAAAACACCGCACACAAAGAACAACGCCCCGCCCACCAGCAGACCGCCCAATGCCTGCATAAAGAAATGCACAGACCCCAACACAACAGCCAGTGAAAGGCCGACCAGAGGCGCCATGAAAGGCGCCAGCAAAGCGGCCAGTACCAGCAAGGCCCATTGATCCCAAAAAACAGCCGTTGTCAGTATCACGCCGGAGATGATACAGAACAGGAAGAAATCGAAAGATGGCGTTACCCGGCGCGCCAGCTCTTCCAAAAAACTGTATTGCTGATCCACCCCCTGCGGAAGAATGCGGCGGCTTCTGCGCCGGCGGCGGGCCGGGGGCAGAGGTTCTTGGGGGGAAAGGGGTTCGCTGGTAGGCAGGCTCATTTTCTTAAACTGGCAACCATGCGTACGGGATGCTGGAACAAAGCCAGCGCTGAAAGAATATCGGGCATCAGCAGATCGGCAGACTGTAAAGCCTCCACTGCCAGGCCTTCCACAGAAAGAACACACACACCCAGGGTTGCTTCGGCCAGCATGCCGGCGTCATTGGCACCCTGCCCAATGGCGGCCACGCTGGTCTTGCCCAGACGACAGACATAGTCCGCTTTTTGACGGGCTTCATCGCCCCGCGCCAGGCGCACAGCCTGCACACCCAACTGGCGGTCAATCTCTGCCTGATGGCCGTGGGTATCGGCAGTCACCAGATGCACCTGTAAAATGCCTTGCAAGCCGGACAGGGATTGTGCCACGCCCTCGATCAGTTTGCCGTCCACGGCCAGTGTGCCGTTCACGTCCAGCACCAGATGCTGCAATGACAACTGGCCGCGCCCGGGAATTTCAATGGTCAACATGTTGTTATTATAATACAGGCATGCGTCAAAGGTGTGCAGAAAAACCGATGATCGAAAACAATATAGGGTAAAATTGCGCTATGTTGAAAATTAAAGCCCTCAAGCAAGCCCTGCTTGCATGCCTCATCCTGTCTGCCCTGCTGGCCGGCTG
>JAGVAB010000065.1 GCA_020060485.1 Anaerolineales bacterium | reverse complement strand
CTTTGACGAATCTCTATTCTGGGGAAAAAAGGCAGCAATAGCCCATTTTTGTCTTGGCATCAGTGGGCCTGTCACCTTCCCTAAAGCGGTTGAAAAACATGAATTGGTGACTGGTTTGGAACTGGAGGATTTGCTCATCGAAACAGATGCTCCGTTTCTCACCCCAATACCGTATCGTGGGCGGCGCAATGAACCATCCTACACAAGGCATATCGCCGTCAAGATCGCTGAACTCAAGCAATTGCCTGTCAATCTCGTCGTTACGCAAACCGCAAGCAACGCCGCCAGATTGTTTGGCTGGTAACCTTAACAAAAAAACCGCTCATAGAGCGGTATCCTGTGCGCTGGGAGGGAATCGAACCCTCACGCCTTTCGGCACATGGCCCTCAACCATGCCTGTCTGCCAGTTCCAGCACCAGCGCAGAGTGAACATGGCAATTATAATCGGCAATGAATGCTTGTCAAGTGCTCATAGCTTTTTTGAAAATTGGTCACAAAAATTAAGGAGGAAACATGGCACTCGTACTTGATGCGATGGGCAGTGATACCTACCCAGACCCTGAAGTGCAGGCAGCGGTTGACGCAGCCCGGATTCTAAACACTGAAATCATCCTGGTTGGAGACGAAACCCTGCTAAAACCCAAACTGGATCAAATCAATTTTGACCGGCAGCCAGTCAGGATCGTTCACGCCCCTGATGTACTTGAAATGGGCGAAAAACCCGTGGACGCTGCCCGCAGAAAGCCGCTCAACTCTATGGCTGTCGGCATGGAACTGGTCAAGTCCGGTCAGGCTCAGGCTTTCGTCACTGCCGGCAACACCGGTGGAGCGATGTTCAACGCACTGCGCACCCTGGGCCGGATCAAGGGCGTCCAACGCCCGGCTCTGACCACCACCTTCCCGGTCAACACTGGCCTTGCTGTTATACTGGATATTGGTGCCAATGCAGATTGCCGACCAGAGTTCCTGCAGCAATTTGCCATCATGGGCAGCATCTATGCAGAAAAAGCCCTGGGACGGAAAAATCCCGCCATCGGCTTGCTATCGAATGGCGAAGAAGAAGGCAAAGGCAACCAGCTGACCAAGGATTCCTATCCCCTGATTGCAGCCTGCGGCCTGAATTTTACTGGCAATGTAGAGGCCAAGGAATTCGTTGCTGGCAAAGTGGATGTGCTTGTGACGGACGGCTTCACCGGCAACGTCATGCTCAAATCCAGCGAAGCCATCGCCAAGTTGCTGGTCGACATCCTGAAGGAACAATTGATGAGTTCCACCCGCACCAAGCTGGGTGCCCTGCTGGCCAAACCTGCCTTTTCAAAACTCAAAAAGATGATGGACCCGTCAGACATTGGCGCCGCCCCACTGCTGGGTATTGATGGTCTGGTTTTTGTCGGCCATGGCCGCTCAGATGCTAAGGCGCTGACCAGTGCCCTGGTGCGCGCCCAGGAAGCCGTACAAGCCAACCTGCTAGAGGCAATTCGCCTCGCCATCCAAACCCGACTGGCTGAAGCCGGTAAGAATTAAGAGGATTATTCCAATGCAAGTTATTTCCAACCACAAACTGATTCAGCGCAACAAACGCATCGGCCAGATCACCACTTTTGCCGGACTTGGTGTACTGGCAATTGGTTTTTTCATATCCATGAAACCAGAGAATATGACCCTGGCTTTCGGCGCTCTGATCCTGGGCTTCATCTTTACTCAAATCGCCGTTTATTACGGTAATCGCTGGGGAAGATCACCCCGCCAGGATGAACTGGTGGTCAAGGCATTGAAGGGGCTGGACAAGCAATCCAACCTGTATAACTACACTGCTCCCGTTCCCCATCTGCTGGTAGGGCCAATGGGCGTGTGGGTCATCATTCCCTATTTTCAGGAAGGCACCATTACCTACAACGAAAAGCGGAACCGCTGGCAACAGAAAAATGCTGGCTGGTACATGCGCATCTTTGGCCAGGGAGGATTGGGACGCCCTGATCAGGATGTTACAGCGTATGAGAGCCAGTTAGCCCGCTTCTTTAAAAAGAATTTGCCATCCGAACAGCAGCCAGACATCAAGACCGCCCTGATTTTCACTGCCCGTAATATCTCCGTTAATGCCGAAAATGCCCCCGTCCCCTCCCTGGCCTTGGACAAGGCCAAGGACTTCTTCAGGCGCCAGGCCAAAGAGGCCCCGCTTGATCCACAAATTCTTAATGCGGTAAAAGATATACTGCCAAAAGAAATTCCTCCCAAGTGATCTCATTCAAACACAGAAAAGAGGCTCATCAAACAGAGCCTCTTTTCTGTGGAGCAAACCATATATCGAGCTTGCTGCGGTGTCGGTTTGGTTCTGGGCTAATTCCCTGGTTGCTGTTTCCTGGCTGGCCTGCGGACAGGCCGTTTTTCTTCGCTGAAGCGCTTGAGTTCAGTAACCTCTTTGTCGGTCAGGAAACGCCATTCTCCCTGCTTTAAATTGCCTAATTCCAGTGTCGAGATGCGTGTACGAATGATCCGCGTAACCGGCAGCCCAATCCTGGACCCGACTTCCCGAATCTGGCGTTTTCTGCCCTCGCGCAGCACCACCCGCAGCCAAACCCCCTTGGTAGACGAACTCTCCACATAGACCTTGGCTGGCAAGGTTCGGCTGCCATCTTCCATCACGACCCCGCGCCGCCAGGCCGCCAGTTGCTGAGTATCTGGCTTCTTGACCACCAAAACCCGATATTCCTTGTCATGCCGGTAGCGTGGATGGGTAAGATGATTCGCTATTTCACCATCGTTGGTCAAAAGGATCAACCCCTCGCTGTCATAATCCAGCCGGCCAACGCAAAATAAATGACCCGGCACTGGCACCATATCTCTGACTGTAGGCCGCTGCTCAAACGCATCCTGGTCAGAAAGCACCCCGCGTGGTTTGTGAATGGCAATATACACCAGCTCGGCCTCAGTTTTGCCAATCTGCATACCATCAACCAGGATCTTGTCACGCTGGATATCCGCTTTCATTCCCAGCCCGGCTGTTTCGCCGTTCACTTTCACTCTGCCTTCAGCAATAATGGTTTCGCAATACCGCCGCGAACCATACCCCTGTCTGGCTAAGATTTTTTGCAATCGTTCTTCCATGTTCTGTGTCCATTTCAACTGACGGTTATCGTATGACCGCCGGCCTATGTGGTTCTCCTAATCTTTAAGTAATCCGTTGTTTTCCAGTTCTGATTCTTCTTCCTGCTCCTCAAAGGGTGGTAATTCATCCAGTGAAGACAATCCAAAATACTGCAAAAAGTCCGCAGTCACACCATACAGGATCGGCCGTCCGGGTCCCTCCGTCCTGCCAAGTTCCTCGACCAGACCTTTGCTCAGCAGACTGCGCATGACGCCATCGCTATTCACACCGCGGATCCCATCAATCCCCGGCCGGGTAATCGGCTGCCGATAGGCTACAATTGCCAATGTCTCCAATGCCGCCCGACTCAATGTAGAGGTTGCCTCCAAACCCAGGAAGTTTTCAACTAGGCCAGAAAATTCGGGGGCTGTGGTCAATTGCACTTTCCCGCCAAACCATTGCAGGCGCAAACCTCGCCTATCCAACAACGCCTGGCTTAATGACTTCAAGCCCGCATCAACGTCCTTCAGAGAGGCCCCCAATGCTTCTGCCAGATAGCCAGGTGAAACAGGTCCGGCTGCTACAAACAAGAGCGCCTCGAGAGCGGGTTCCATAGAAACTTCAATGTCATTTGTTCGTTGTTCACTCATGCTATAATTGACCTGCTAAAAATAAATCCATATAGAATAAAAGGTGTGTTTGTAATGAAGAAGAATAAACGATTATTAGGTTTTCTTTTGCTCACAATACTGGTACTTTCCAGTTTGTCTTGCAATCTAACCAAATTACTCAGCCAGGCAGTAAATCCTGAACCTGTTGTGCTGCAGCCTGAAGCCCCAATCCAATTGCCGCAAGCTCCCTCTGGACAGGCTTTCACTTTTTCCATCACCGAAAGCCAGATCAGTGAATATGCCGCCAACGCTGTTTCCATTAATCCGGATTCGCCAATAAAGAATCCTGTTGTCCGATTGCCGGAAGGACTGATAGAGATTACCGGTCAGATCGAGCAAGGCCTTATTAAGGCGGACATTCGCCTGCTTGCCAGACCATATCCTGACGCCAATGGTAACCTAAAGGTTGATCTGGTGGAAGCAGATTTCGGCCCAATCCCACTAAACAGCAGTATGCGCGACACTATTTCTGCCTACATTGAAGGTCTGCTTACCGCCTACCTGGGAACCGTAAACGCCAGCTATTACTTGGATACGATCATCATCACTGGGGGCGTGCTCACCCTCGCCGGTCAATCCCGTTAACCTGGGCCTGTCAGACAATACGTGATTATACTCCATTTGCCAAAGAAAACACCTTGATTATGATAAAACTGGCAATTCATTTTAGCCCACCGCTGAACAACCGCCAATTCATTTGGGGATTTACAGTCATTTTGGCTGCCCTTTTGCTGCTCACTGCCTGTGGGCCGCTGACTGCTGAAGCCACAGGCAGTCAAATCACCATCCAGATCGAGGCAGATGGCTCGACAAACTCAATTCTGGTTTCTTCAGGAGTCACTGTCAAGGCCGCCGTGCAACAGGCTGGTTTGGATATTGGCAATCTGGATCGTATCACCCCTCCATCCCAAACCATTCTCACCGCCCCAACCAGCATCAAGATCACCCGGGTGACAGAAACCTTTGAGATTGAAGAGCGCATCATTCCCTTCCAGCGTCAGACGGTGCGGAATGAATCTTTGCCCGAAGGACAGACTCTGCTCATCCAACCTGGCATTAATGGTGTCCAGCAAATCACACATCGCATTCTTAAAGAGAACGGTGTTGAAACATCCAACGCCATATTCAAATCGATCAACCTTTCCGATCCAGTGCCCGAGATTATCATGGTTGGCGTACAAACGCCATTTACCGCCATTCCCATATCAGGCACAATTGTTTACCTTACTTCGGGCAATGCCTGGGTCATGCAGGGCACAACCGGAGAACGCCGCCCCCTGGTCACAACCGGGGATTTGGATGGGCGTGTATTTTCCCTGTCTGCCGACAGCAAATGGCTGCTCTATACCCGTGCAGCAGGTGAAGGCAAGGATTACATCAACTCCCTCTGGGCGTTAGAGATTGATCGCGACCCTCTGAAGCCCATCTACATGCGGGCTGATAACATCATCCATTTCGCTCAATGGATCCCGGGAAGCAGCATCAGGGTCGCATACTCGACCGTTGAACCGCGGGAAATTGCCCCTGGGTGGCAGGCCAACAATGATTTGCAAACCATCACGATCAACCCCAACGGCATCGTCCTTGCCCAACGCGAGATCATTGAATCCAACTCCGGTGGTATCTATGGCTGGTGGGGCACAAATTTTGCCTGGTCAAATGATGGGAATTACCTGGCCTTTGCTCGTCCGGACAGCATCGGTTTCGTCGATCTGGAAAACGGTTCCTTTGTCGACCTGATCGACCTGATACCCTTGCAGACTCGCAGCGATTGGGCCTGGGTACCTGGTCTCGGCTGGTCGCCGGATAGCACTATTCTGTACACGGTTAACCATGCAGCTATGTCCGGCCTGGCCTCCAACGAAATCTCACCCCTTTTCGACCTTACCGCCATTTCCCTGGATGACAATCTTGAAATCCCGCTGATCCCGCAAAGCGGTATGTTTGCATACCCCATGCCTTCCCCTCGCCTGGAGGGTAACCGCTTTTTGGTCGCT
>JAGVAB010000014.1 GCA_020060485.1 Anaerolineales bacterium | reverse complement strand
GCAGCGGCTTCGCCGCTGCTCAACACCGCACGTTTCTTTTCCTCCCCCGGCCTATGAAGTCTGATCTACAAATCCAATCCGTGCCGGGGGAGAAATCCATTATCATCAGCATTTTGCATCTACTTTGGTCTGGATGATCTTCTCTGTTTTGGAAAATCGCAAATGTCAAGCTTTCTTGAGAATGCCATGCAAAAATCTACCTGGGTCTCTGGGATTTGCCGCGGAAGAAAAGGTTGGTTGGTAGATTAGACGACCTGGGTCAGGGATTGGTGCAGTACTGGCTTGTGCCTTGAATGGACAGGATGCGGCCATAATAGATACGATTCGGTTCTGGCAGGCGAACATACCATGAAGCGGCTTCCTTGTCCGTTATTCGCTCAGGGTTGACATCGTCCCAATACATTTTCTGGCATTCAATGGTCAATTCAGCTTCGGCAAAAACAGGTGAAGCCACGCAGCTGGCGGCCATCGGGGTCAGACCGGCTTCGGCGATCTTATCGCCATCCCGGCCGGACTTCGATCCCAGGAGAAGCAATGCCTGGCGGTAACCTTCCGGCAGGCAACTAAGGGTGAAGCTTTCATATTGCTCCATAAATTGAAAGGTATATCGAGACGGGCGCACAAACACCTGTACCAGGGGAGCGCCCCAAACTTTGCCAATGGAGCCCCATTCAATGGTCATGGTATTGTAATGGCGGGTTTCAAAATCACCGCTGGTCAGCAAGAACCATTTTTGTGAAAAAAGACCGTAGGGTTGGGTGACAAATTCATCCAGAGAGATTTCGTTACGCTGCATGTTTTTTCCTTCCTGATCCAGGGTTGGGGCGTTCACAATCTATGTAATAGTATAATATCAATGTTGGCATTTTGTTCACCTGCACGCGCAGCCAATTCATTCCGGCAGGTAAAATTAGCGGTGGTACTCAAACAAGAGGCGGCATGACAGAAGAAAACCAGAAATCGGATTTGGAAGTCTCGAGATGTTCGTCAATTGTTATTTTCGGCGCGTCCGGTGATTTGACTCGCCGGAAGTTGATCCCGGCATTGTACAATCTTTATCGCAAAGGGCGCCTGTGGGAGACGACCCGTATTATTGGTTTTGCCCGGCGACCTTACACCAGCGAACAATTCCGTTCGTTGGTGTTGGAAGGGCTGAAAGAATTTACGCCCAAAACATTTGACCAGGAGCTTTGGGAACGGTTTGCTCCAAAGCTGGAATATTTCAGAGGCGATCTGGATAATCCAGAGGACTATGGACGCCTGGCGGTGTATCTTGAAGAAGAGGAGATGAAGGAAGCGCATCATCAGGCCAATCGTCTGTACTACCTGGCGACATCGCCGGAATATTACATGCCGGCGGTAGCGGCTTTGGGGCAGCATGGTATGGCGGATGAGTCCACTGGCTTTCGTAACATCATCATCGAGAAACCCTTCGGACGGGATCTGGAATCGGCAGAGGAACTCAACCAGGCAGTACATGCCACTTTTAAAGAGCGCCAGGTGTATCGCATTGACCATTACCTGGGCAAGGAGACGGCGCAAAATATCCTGTTCTTTCGCTTTGCCAATGCCATTTTTGAACCGATCTGGAATCGTCAATATGTGCACAATGTGCAAATCATGGTGGGGGAGACGGTGGATGTGGGACACCGCGCCGGTTATTATGACCATGCAGGCGTATTGCGCGATATGTTCCAGAACCATTTGCTGCAACTTTTGGCTTTGGTTGCAATGGAGCCTCCGGCTTCGTTTGAGGCCGAGTCATTGCGCAATGAAAAGGTTAAGGTATTAAAAGCCATCCGTCCGATCCAGATGATTGACAGTGTGCTGGCGCAATATGAGGGCTATAAACAGACTCCAGGGGTGGAACCGGATTCTCGCACGCCAACTTATGCTCTGTTGAAAGTCTTTGTGGACAACTGGCGTTGGAAGGGTGTGCCCTTCTATTTGATGTCTGGCAAGGCGCTGGATAAAAAACGCAGCGAGATCAATATTGAATTTCAATGTCCGCCGCATATGATGTTCAACCAGTCATCACGCGGTGAATTCGCTCCCAATCTGTTAACGATCTATATCCAGCCAGATGAAGGTATTCACCTGAGATTTGAAGCCAAGCAGCCCGATTCGGAACAGGAATCCAGATCAGTTGACATGGAGTTTCATTACAGTTCCTCGTTTGGCGGGAGCATCCTGCCTGATGCCTATGAACGGTTGATCCTGGACGCGCTGCATGGAGATGCTTCCCTGTTTGCCCGCAGCGATGAAATTGAGCAGGCGTGGCATTTGATCGATCCATTGATCAAACGTTGGGAAGACAAGCAAGGCCCTGATTTGGTGTCTTATGCCTCAGGTTGTTGGGGTCCGCTGGCGGCACAGCAATTGATTGTGCAGAACAGTTGCAAGTGGATGGGTTAGAGAGGCTTGTCAGGAGAAAACCATGGAAGAAAATGTGGTCGTTTTTCCCGATTTGGATGAACTGATTGATGCTGCTGCCGAGCATGTTTTGTCTGTTGGACAGGCAGCCATTCTGCATAAGGGATGTTTCAGTGTGGCATTTTCGGGGGGAACTACGCCCAGGCATCTCTATCAGCGGATGACGTTTCCGCGGATGCAAGATTCCCTGGATTGGAATTTTGTGCATATCTTTTGGGGAGATGAGCGTTGTGTGCCGCCCGATCATGTCGAGAGCAATTACCGCATGGCGCGGGAGGCATTGCTGGATTACCTGCCAATCCCGGCGGAGAATGTTCACCGCATCATGACCGAACTCCCCCCCCAGGAAGCTGCCAGCCAGTATGAAGATGAGCTGAAGGACTTTTTTGGCTTGGGACTTGAAGGAACACCGCCGAAATTCGACCTGCTGCTGCTGGGGATGGGCAGTGATGGGCACACGGCGTCGCTTTTCCCGTACACGGCAGTGCTGAAAGAGGATCAGGGCTGGGTTGTGGCGCATTATGTGGAGCCGATTTCTGCTTGGCGGGTGACCTTGACTCCGGTGGTGCTCAATGCTGCCCATGACGTGCTCTTTTTGGTTACCGGGGAAGAAAAAGCCAGAGTGTTACGTGAGGTCATCAAAGGGCCTTATCAGCCCGAGGTTTTTCCGGCACAATTGCTTCAACCCACTTCGGGGAATTTGCACTGGTTCATCGATGAGCCTGCAGCCCGGGATCTGATCCCGAAACAGAAATGGTGAGAAGGCTATTGCTGCAATCATACACTGCTTGATGCTGATAATCAGGCAAGAGAGGCTGATTCCGAAAAGCCTCTCTTTTGATTTTAACGCTTTAGCGAGTTGAGGGCGGAAAGCCCGAAACAAAAAACCACCGGCTATGCCGGTGGAAAAAAGGACTTATAGAAAAAAAGGAAATCACTCCCAGTAAAATGGTAGGAGTTCAAGCCGACCCAAAAACGAGGAGTGAAATCCATGAGTAATAGTCTGGCAAACACAAAATGGAAATGTAAGTACTATATCGTATTTACGCCAAAGTACAGACGAAATGTGATCTACAACAAGTATAAGGAAAGCATCGTGGAGATCATAGAGGGAAAGGCAATGGTGGACCATGTGCATCTGCTGGTATCAATACCGCCCAAGATGAGTGTATCGAGCTTCATGGGGTACCTGAAGGGAAAGAGTGCGTTGATGATGTTTGATCGACATGCGAACTTGAAATACAAGTTTGGCAACCGGCACTTTTGGTCGAGAGGATATTATGTGAGTACGGTGGGATTGAATGAGGCGACGATAGCGAAGTATGTAAGAGAGCAAAAGAAACACGATCAAATGATGGATCGTGAAAGCAGCGTCTTTAGGCGCAGCAAGTAACAGGCCCCTATAGGGCGAGGTCAAGACCACCCGCTATGCGGCCGGATTTTGATGTTCTCATGTTCATTTTTATGATAGCGTAAGACGGGCTATTGGCAGCAGGGATTTTCGCTCTGATATGCGCATATCCTTGTTTAGCTGCCATTCGGCACGGGTGCCCAACGCACTGGCAGCCAGGCTGATATTGGCCATGAATATGCCCGCATCATACAAGGCATACATCAATTTGCTGCCAGCAGAAAGAACGATCGGATACGCCGAGGGATCTGTGAAAAGCTGGAAATTATTTTCCCCAGGCAGCAAATGCCAGGGCTGGGCATTGGTGGCGGAAGGCGCCCAACGGCCAGCTTCCAGAACGGGCTGCCATTGGACTGGACATCTATACGGACTTTCAGAGGATGCTGCCAAAAATAAATGCTCAAGGGGGTGCCGTTTCCGGCTGCCGAACAGGGTGCGAATAGATTGATTCAGACTATTTTCGATATGTGCATCTGCCGGAGTGCCATACATGAGGACTGCCGCCAGACGGGAATCTTGCGGGAGTTCAAATTCTTCCTGTAATTTGCGTACCCTGCCATGAGCGCCGATGTAGCAACTGGCAAGTCCCAGCTCTTCCAGGTGAATGACGGCCTGCTGGCTTTGAAAGCCCAGTTCGAGCAGTGCGTTGGGGATGGTGGGGCAATAGGGGATCATCAGATGGGGAGAATTGATGAACCTGCCATAGACTCCCTGGGCTACGATGAGATGCGCTTTGTCCATTTCGTTGACCAGAAGGAAGTCGATTTTTTGGCCAGTTTGCAAAGGCTTGATCCTGAGCAGCGCGTTCTGCACATCCTGCAGGTTCTGCTCGGGTAACGGGGTAGAGTCAAATCTGCGGCAGCTCGTCCTGGCAAGCAGTATGCGATAAGGTTTCGGAAAGTCTTCCATGTTTGCGCTCATGTTTTCAATTTCCAGCGAATCTGGGCGGCAGCTGCTGAAGCGAGCATACAGTCGGGCACTGAACACTGGCTGCAACCCTGGCTGCAAGATACCCCGGTGGTTTCTTTCTCCAGTTTACCCAATTGTACAAGATGTTCCAGCATTCCTTGCAAAGCACCTGGTTCAATCTCCAGCATGCGGCTGAGCTGGTTAATGTCCAGTAAACCTTGGTTTTCGTGGAAGGCTTTCAAAATGCGGGTTAACATGGCTTTATCCCAACCCCAGCAGGAGCCCGCCCTGGAAGATGATGAAACCAGCCAGCCAGGCCAGACAAAGTTGACCAATGACGCTGGTCCACATCCAGCGTGTGCCAAGTTCCTGCCTTTCGGCAGCCAGGGAAGCCATGCAGGGCGTGTAAAGAAGCACAAAGACCATGAAGGCCAGAGCGGCCAGGTTTGCATGCCCGCCACTGGCAGTTTCAAATCCCTCACGAATGGCCAGCATCAAACGCGTTGGGGCGTTCTCTTCTGTGTCTTCTGGCAAGAGGTTAACACCCACCACTAACGGGATGGAACGGATGGTATTCAGTGTGGCCTCGGCAAAACTTGTCAAAATCTGGCCGATCTCTTCAATCAGGGCGGGTGGAGCTTCAGAACCCGGTTCACCGGATTCGATGCTGTAAACCTGCGAAAATGTGCTGATGACGACCTCTTTGGCAACCAGACCGGTTATCAAGGCTCCGCTGGCTTCCCAACTGCCAAAACCCAGGGGTTGGAAAACAGGTGCGGCAATGGATGCAGCTCTGGCAAAGGCGCTATTTTCCACAGCGGTTTCGGCAAACCGTTCCCCCCGCCTGGCTGGTATGGCTTGCAGGAACCACAGCGTCAAACTGGCGATTAGAATAATGGAGGTGGCATGCCGCAAGAAGGCGGATGTGCGCTCCCACATGTGGAACCAGATGCTCTTGATTGTCGGCATGCGGTAAGGGGGCAGCTCGATCACAAAGGGCGATTCCTCATTTTCCTTGAAGAGGACATTTTTGAGCAGCAGCCCGATCAGGATGGCCATGATGATCCCCAGCGCATACAGGCCGAAGACGACCAGACTGGCTTGCCCAGGGAAGAAGATGGCTGAGAAAAGAATGTAAACTGGCAAGCGTGCTCCGCAGCTCATAAAGGGTACCAGCAAGCCAGTGAGAATTTTGTCTTTTGGATTCTCCAGGGTGCGGGTGGCATAGAAGGCAGAAACAGTGCAGCCAAATCCAACCACCATGGGCACAAAGCTTTTACCGTGCAAGCCGAGGGCGTGCATGAGGCGGTCCATGACAAAAGCTGCGCGGGCCATGTAGCCGGAATCTTCCAGTATGGCAAGTGCGAGGTAGAGGAACATGAGTACAGGAATGAACACCAGCACACCGCCTACGCCGGCGATCAGGCCGTCAATGACCAGTGATTCGATCCAGGTGCCGCTGCCGCCCAGGGTGGAGATCAAGACCTGCACCCATCGGCTTATTGGGCCGTTGATCACAAATTCCACCCATTGCAAATAGGGGTCGGCTACATCGGTAGTGAATTTGAAAACAGTCCACATCAAAACCAGAAAGATGGGTACCCCCCAATAGCGATGAGTGATGACGCGGTCCAGACGGTCTGAATGGGTGGTCTGGGTTCTGGCTGTACGCTGTGAGACCTCCCGCACCAGACCGTTAATCCAGCCGTAGCGGCGGTCGGGTATGAGGGTATCGATGTCACCACCAAAGATGGTTTGTAAATGGGCCAGGCTTTTATCCCTGGCTTGAAAGGCTTCCTGGCTGCCAGAAAGGCTGGTCAGTTTTTGCTGGATATCGGGGTCTCTTTCCAGAAGCTTGATTGCCAGCCAGCGGGACGGATAGCGATCAATGATATCCTGATGTTGGTCGAGGACTTTTTCGATCAATACGATTTCTTCTTCGATTTCCCGGCCATAATCGATATTAAAGCCCTGCCGCCGGGAGTAGGCATGTTGGTGAAGTTTCATTGATTTTTGCTCGCTGCAAGTTCAAAGATTTTTTTGGCTAATTCATGTACGCCTTTGCCTTCCCGGGCGGTGGTGCACACTACCGGGGAGCGCATGGCTTGCCCCAATTGCTCAACGTCGATTTTGATGCCGCGGTGGTCAGCGATGTCGGTCATGTTGAGGACGATTAAAGTTGGCATACCCAACTCCAGAATTTGCACAGACAGATAGAGATTGCGCTCCAGGTTGGCCGCATCGACCACGCAAATCACAAGATCGGGGTTTTCCTCGATCAAAAAATCCCGGGCAATGATCTCTTCCATGGAATAGGCATTCAAGCTGTAAGTGCCTGGAAGGTCGGTGATCTCGATCCGAAGGTCATCATTTTTGATGAACCCCGTTTTCTGTTCAACGGTCTTGCCAGGCCAGTTGCCCACGTGTTGATGGGCGCCAGTCAATTCGTTGAATATGGTGGTTTTGCCGCAATTTGGGTTTCCGGCTAGTGCAATGCGGTATTTTTTTGTCATTTGCTTGGATATTCCGTTCAATTGCAAGTGTGTACAGGTTCGACCAGGATCCTGTTTGCCATGCCGCGGCCAATTGCCAGCCTGGAATCCTTGACGGCCAGAATCAGGGCGCCGTGACCACTGTCATGTAAGACGCGGATGGTCTCGCCCTGGTTCAGGCCGAGATCGGCCAGGCGTTGTTTCATTCTCAAGCCGCCTTCGATCCCCACAACGCGTAAATCCTGATTGAGAGCTGCCATGTTCAATGTCATTCCATTCTCCATTCATCATCATCATTCTTAAGAAAAAGATGATGATTTTCGTTATTCCATCACAGATACCAGGATGGATTCAGCTGTTTTTTGGGCTAGGTGCAGTGACTTTCCCTGCGTGTCGATCAGAATGGCTCCGTTTTGCCCTATGCCTTCGATGTGAATGACCGATCCAACACCCAGCCCTTCTTCGGCCAAGAAGGTGCGCAGCGCCATCTGGTTGTCGATGCGGATAATGCATGCCTGTTGGTTAACCTGCAAGGATGCCAGAGATACCAACGGTTGTGCGTCCCGGGATTGACTTGGGGCAGGGATCAGATCTCCCTGAGGGGTGACCTGGGGATCATCCAGGAAATTTGCCAGCCTTTCTGCAATCCCGTTTGAAGTGAGGTGCTCCATTTTACAGGCCAGGGCTTCAGCGTCCTTGAAAGGCAGGTCAAGGTGACGGATGAGAAAGACCTGCCACAGCCGGCGATGGCGCAGGATGCGGTTGGCAAGACTTTTGCCTTTCTCGGTCAATTCAACGCCGTGGTAAGGCTGGTAATTCACCAGGCCTTCGTCGGCCAGTTTACGCACCATCTGGTTGGCGGAAACCGAAAGCACATCCAGTTCTTTAGCCAGATTGGACAAAGGCACTGGGGATTCCGTGCCACCTTCCAACAATGTGGCGGTGGTTACCAGATACATTTGTTCGCTTTCACTGCGAGAATCGATGTTATGGTCAGCCATAATATAACCTGATAATATTTTATGTTTGTTATTAAAATTTACCACAGATTTGTCATGATGCAAAGGTGATATTCATCATAGAAATGGTTTTTTTACTGAAGATTTACAGGGTCTTTGGGAACAACCGTGAAGTATGGTAGATATGGGGGTGTTTTTTCACGGTAATTCCCAAAGAGCCGATTTACAATGAGGTTCCCCTGAAAGATGGGCATGATATAATCGGGCAATAAGTTTGCCGGCACAAAATTCAGTCTCAAAAGGTGATTATTAAATGACGAAAGCCTGCATGATGCTGGGCACGCATTCGGATGCGGGGAAGAGCCTGCTGGCGACGGCTTTTTGCCGCATTCTGGCGCGGGAAGGCCACCGCGTGGCGCCTTTCAAGGCGCAGAACATGAGCAACAACGCCGGGGTAACCCTGGAAGGGGGAGAGATGGGCCGGGCGCAGATCGTGCAGGCCGAGGCGGCACGGGTCAGGCCGCACACGGATATGAATCCCATTCTACTCAAGCCGGAAGGCAACAGCCGCAGCCAGGTAGTGTTGAATGGCAAAGCCATTGGGCAGATTGAGGCCGGCAATTGGGACACGATGAAAACCATGCTGTGGGAAGAAGCCATGGCCGCCTATGACCGCCTGGCTGCCCGCTATGATGTGATCGTGATGGAAGGCGCTGGAAGTCCGGCCGAGATCAATTTAAAATCGGGGGACATCACCAACCTGCGCATGGCGGCCTATGCCAATGCGCCATGTTTTCTGATTGGGGACATTGACCGGGGCGGCGTGTTTGCAGCCCTGGCCGGGACCATGTTTTTACTGGAACCAGAGGAAAGGCAGCAGATCAAGGGTTTTTTGATCAACCGCTTTCGCGGCGACCCGGCTTTGTTGGGGAATGGTTTGCAGATGCTGCAGGAACGGGCATTTGGCGTTTCAGCTCTGGGTGTGATCCCATATGTGCCTGATTTGCGCATAGCCAGCGAGGATGCAGTTGTTTTGGAACGAGGCAAGTCTTCTGCGGCTGAAGGCCTGGATATCGTTGTGATCCATTTGCCGCGCATCTCCAATTTTGACGAATTTGATCTGCTGGCCGCAGAGGATGGGGTGCGGCTGCGTTTTGTAAGCGGGGTCGAACAGTTTGGAAACCCGGATGTGATCATCCTGCCGGGCACGAAAGCCACATTGGCCGACCTGGGCTGGTTAAAAGAGCAAGGACTGGATGGGCTGATCCGCCAGGCTGCCAGTCAAGGTACGCCTGTGGCGGGGATTTGTGGCGGGTTTCAGATGCTTGGCCGCAGCCTGGCGGACCCACAGGGCGTGGAAGGACAGCCTGGTTCTCAGTCCACTGGGCTGGGATTGCTGGATGTGGTCACTGTATTCCAAAAAGAAAAACATACCTATCAGGCCAGGCTGGGGCTGCCAGACGGGCAGGATTTGAGAGGTTATGAGATCCATAGTGGGGAGACGAGTCTGTTGGAAGGGGAACAGCCTTTCGGCATGGTTGTGGAGCGCAGCGGCGCGACGGTGCAAGTGCAGGATGGCGCCAGATCAAAGGATGGCCGGGTTTGGGGTACCTACCTGCATGATATCTTTAGCAATGATGGCTTTCGCCAGCAGTGGCTGAGAGAGCTTGGTTGGCTGGGGACAGTCTCTGGCGGCAAGGCACTGCGTGAAAAGGAGTATGACCGATTGGCGGATGTGGTGCAGTCTGCTGTGGACTGGGTGGAGATCAAGCGCATCATGGGTCTTGAGGCAGGCAGGTGACAGTTGGCAGAAGCTGATCGCTGTCTGGTGGCTGCCCTGGCTTTGGGGCTGGACGCAGGCCTGGGAGATCCGGAAAATCGCTGGCACCCGGTGGCCTGGATGGGCAGTCTGATTGGCCGCCTGAAAGCATTTGCCCCGGCCGGCAATGCAGGCAGATTTTGTTTTGGCGGATTGGTGGCTTTGGGTGGGGCGGGGGTTTGTTATGGAATGGGAAAAATGCTGGAGTTGGGGTTGGATATGCTGCCCGCGCCTCTGGCTTTGCCTGCGAAAGCTTATACATTAAAAATGATGCTTTCGGCTCGCGGCCTGCGACTGGCAGCCCAGGAGATCGAAACAGCTTTGCGGCAGGAGGACCTGAATGAAGCGCGGCGATTGCTGCATTGGCATTTGGTCAGCCGGGATACGCGGGATCTTGCGGAGCATGAAGTCTGTGCTGCCGCTATAGAATCGGTGGCTGAGAACACGTCGGATGGGGTGGTCGGGCCATTGTATTATTACTTGCTGGGCGGTTTGGGGGCGGCTTATGCTTACCGGTTTTCAAATACGGTGGATTCGATGTGGGGCTACCACGATGCAGAGCATGAATGGCTGGGAAAATTTCCTGCCCGCTGGGACGATTTGCTTAATTTGATCCCTGCCCGGCTGACAGCCCTGGGCCTGGTTCTGTCGGGCCGGTTAAGTGGAAAAAATGTGAAAAATGGGCTGGATACCTGGAGGAGCGACCGCGCACTAACGGCAAGCCCGAATGCTGGCCACCCGATGAGCATGATGGCGGGTTTGTTGCAGGTAGAACTGGAGAAGAAAGATCATTACCGTTTGGGGGCGGGTCAACGGCAGGCAACACCGGCAGATCTCGCCGATAGCGTGCGCATTATGCGCCGGGCGGTATGGCTGCTGCTGGGCTTGATGAGCGCGGCAGTCATCATGACAGGTTTCATTAAATTGGCCGAAAGAAAAAAGATCAAACCAACGAGGTGAAAAATATGCACGATTCGGCGATTACGCCGCGGGCAGAGATCCAAGCTTCCCCTGCTGCCCATCACGGGGCTCTGGATTATACCGAATTGGAAATTCTGGGGATTTCTCCCGAAGAGCTGCTTGATTTCAGTGTGAACAGTAATCCATTTGGCCCTTCGCCGCGAGTACTGGAAGCTATGAAGGCTGTGCCCGTAGACCGGTATCCTGACCGGGATGCAGTCAAGCTGCGCCGTATGCTTTCCAGGCGTTATGCTATGGACCCCAATCGCATTCTGGTTGGCAATGGGACATCCGAATTGATCCAATTGATTTCCTTTGCCTATCTGTCCAAAGGCGATATTGTGTTAATCCTGGCACCCACCTTTGGGGAATACCAGCGTTCAGCCGGTTTGATGGGAGCGCAGGTCAGGGAAATTTTCAGCGGGGCAGAGCAAGATTTTCAGGTGGATGAGGCCTCGCTGCGCCGTGAGTTGCAACAACACCCGCCAAAGATCGTTTTTCTCTGCAACCCGAACAATCCTACTGGCACGTTGCTCCCGGCAGGTTTGATCGCCGGGTGGGCGAGGGAATTTCCGCGGACGTTGTTCGTGGTGGATGAAGCCTATATGGCTTTTGCGGACTGGGACGAAACGCTGATCACTTGCCGGGAGGATAATTTGCTGGTGCTGCGTTCAATGACCAAGGACTATGCATTAGCCGGACTGAGGTTGGGGTACACAGTGGGCAGCGAGGCGGTGATCGAGGCCGTGGGAAGGGTGCGGCCAGCCTGGAATGTCAATGCGCTGGCGCAGGCAGCGGGTGCGGCAGCCCTGCAAGACGAAGGATACTTACAGGAAACCCTGAAAAAACTGACAGACGCCCGGGATCAATTCCGACAGGAATTGGAGAAACTGGGCGCTAAATTGGCACCTTCGGCTGTGCATTATTTTCTGGTGAAGGTTGGCAATGGAGCAGCCTGCCGCAGTGAATTGTTGAAAGAATATATTCAGGTGCGGGATTGTCATTCCTTTGATCTGCCGGCTTATATACGAATTGCGACCAAACAGCCGCAGGAAAACAGCCGTTTGGTCGCAGCATTACAGATGCTAGAGCAGAAGCGCGGATCGCTGATCTTTTAGGCGATTATTCCTCGTCTTCGTATTCGTCATCGTCCTCGTGGGCATGGCCGTGTTCAAGCTCTTCCGGGGTGGCAGCGCGCAAATCTAAAACGGTAACCTCGAAATGCAGCTCCTTCCCAGCCAGGGGGTGGTTGAAATCAAGCTTGACCATCGTATCTGTAGTGGAAACGATGGTGGCATACATGATCTCATCGTCCTCGGAGCGCATTTCCAGCTCCATGTCGGGTTCCAGCGGCATATCATCGGGAAATTCAGTGCGCGGCAAGTGCAGGATGCCGTCCGGGTCTATAGCTCCGTAACCGTCTTCGGGCAGGACAACGAATGTTTTGCTTTCACCGGTTTTCATGCCTTCAAGTTGGGCTTCGAGACCGGGAATGACATTATCGTATCCTTGCAGAAAGAAAAATGGATCGTTCGCATCAGCCTGATCAACGATTTCGCCATCTACGGTCAGGGTGAAGGCGAGGTTGACGACAACGCCATCTTTGATCTGGGTGGGTTCAGTATTTGACATGTTTATCTCCGTAAAGGTGGAAAATTAAGTACATCTGACGAAAACCAATTATAGCACTGATGCGAGATTCCTTCATGCTTCGCATAGTATTTTTGCATGGCCTTCTCAAGGTTAATTTGCAGTTCCCTTATCTTAATGATGACGCCAAATTACAGGCCAAATAAGCCCTGGTTTGCGTATATCGCCAGGTTTT